>DATDXH010000068.1:0-6941 GCA_035289405.1 archaeon
CAATAACGGTTCTTTCATTATCATAATTAGTAAAATGAGAATAAAAAGTTAGAAAAAGTTGAATGCCTAGCAGTTGCAATTGCATCCACAGCTGTCCATCTTGCTCTTTGTTGACATTTTTTTCATAGGTTTCTTTGTCGCCTTCTTCACTGTCTTCTTTGCCATAATTATCCCTCCAGGATCTGAATTTACTATAATGTTATGTCTCGGGTTGTATATATTTATAGATTAAATTTTATCTAAAAAGAACAATAACGTCATTAAGTGTGCTTATCAAATGATCTGGATTCTGTTCTCTTAGTCTTCTGGTAGAAAAATAGCTGCCGTTAAGTGCTATAGTTCTCATTCCGAGGGTCTTTCCAATTCTAATATCCTCAGTAGAATCACCTACAATGACTGCTGATGCTGGTTGGATGCGATTCGCCTCTAAATAATTGGCCATTCTTTGCATTTTATTATTTCCGACTACTGTAGCCCCTCTTTCTGTATTTGCAAGTACTTCGTCAAAATAATCAGTTAAGTCAAGTCTTTCCAATTGCGTAAGAATAGCCTCTTGTATGTGATTGCTTAGGATAATCGATCTAGTAGACTGTCCTTTGAGATATTGCAGTACATGTCTTGCACCTTCTCTGGTATGACATCTGGCGGCTCTATTTTCATAAAAATTATGGAATGTTTCCTGTACACCAGCCTCAAGTGTCTCTCTGTCACATCCTTGTCCGCAATAAAAATCAACTGTTGGAAAGTCAAATACTTCAGAATATCGTCTTCTAGGAAGCGGCGTACCGCCATAAGTCTTGATCACATGATTGCCGGCGTCCATGCATGCTTCGTATCGGCTAGCAAAGTTCCGTTCCAATCCCATACCACTAATTGAATCATACTAACGAGATCTATGCGAAATTTATAAGCTTATTTCCTTACTACCTTTTCAGCCCGGGCCTGCTTCTTTACAGCTTCAGCTATCTTCTTCGCCACGCTCTTGTCCAGCACGCCCGGTAATATCCTTTCAGCTGTGGGTTCTACGCATGCGGCTAGCGCACGCGCCGCTGCTATCTTCATTTCATTTGTGAAACGGACGGCTTTTGCGTCCAGCGCGCCTCTGAAGACGCCCGGAAAAGCTAGAGCATTGTTTATCTGGTTCGGGAAATCGCTTCTGCCTGTACCTACTATTGCCGCGCCTGCATCTTTCGCATCCTGCGGAGCTATTTCGGGCGTCGGGTTGGCCATCGCAAAAACTATCGGATTGGGTGACATTGATCTTACCATGTCCTTTGTCAGCACGTTGCCCTTTGACACGCCTATGAAAACATCAGCGCCCTTTATCACCTCTTCCAGCAGTCCTTGAACTTTTTTCTTGTTGGTGACTTTTGATATTTCTTCCTTGTAACTATTATCCAGCTCACGCCCCTCGTATATTGCGCCTTTCGTGTCGCATAAAATAACATCTTTTACCGAAGTGCATACGTGGTCGGCTATCTCAAAGCACGTGAGTAGCTTCGCTATGGAAAGACCCGCCGCTCCTGCGCCATTTACCACAACGCGCAGCTCTTCTATTTTCTTGCCAACAACTTTTGCCGCGTTCGTGAGAGCCGCGTGCATGACTATTGCCGTTCCGTGCTGGTCGTCATGAAAGACTGGTATGCCGATGTCCTGCAGCGCCGCTTCCACTTCGAAGCAACGCGGCGCGGCTATGTCCTCGAGGTTGACACCGCCGAATCCGGGAGCAATTCGTTTGACAGTATCAATTATTTCCTGCGTGTCTTGCGTTGCTAGGCAGATCGGGAACGCATCTATCCTTGCCAGTTCCTTGAAAAGTATTGCTTTTCCTTCCATAACAGGCAGCGCAGCTTCCGGCCCGATATTGCCTAGGCCAAGTACAGCCGAGCCGTCTGTAACTATCGCTACGCTGTTGCGCTTCATCGTGTAATCATAAACACGCTTCTTGTCTTCGGCTATTGCAAGCGAGACTTCCGCAACTCCGGGAGTGTAAGCAAGTGCGAGATCAGCCAGGGTCTTTATAGGTACCTTTGACTTGATTGCAAGTTTCCCTTTTTTCTTCCTGTGAAATTCCAACGCCTCTTCTTTCAATCCTATTTTAATCACCTGTTTACCGGGCATTTTTTATCCGAATAGTCACATATAACGCAGCATGTTTTTGCTTTTATTATTTTATGACATTTTTTGCATTTATGAAAGGCCAGGCATTTGTCTTTCGGAACGTTAATCTTCTCTACAGATTTACAAAACGGACACGTAATATTTGCAATCATTATTATTTTTTTGCCTTCAGCGCCTTCTCTATGGCAGAGCGGTTGAAGCCGACAATTATCTCGCCGTTTACATCTATCACCGGCACGCCCATCTGGCCGCTCTTCTCTATCATTTCCTCTGCCGCTGCCTCATCCTCTTCCACATTTATCTCCGTATATGCAACGTCATTCTTCTTGAAGAATTCTTTTGCCATGACGCAGTACGGGCAATGATTCGTCGTATAGATCTTGACTGACATAATTATCATCATTTTGCGAACGACAGTGAGACACTTTTATAATAGGTTTCTTTCCCGCTAGCGGCTTTCTTTTTCAAAGAAAGGGGCTAGCCCCAGTCAACCTTCGCGCCTGCCTTGCCTTCCAGCTTCATCAGGTAGTTGTACGTTGACAGCCCCGCAGTAGCGCCATGGCCTGCCGATATTACCGTCTGCTTGAACGGGACGTCCGTGAGGTCGCCGGCGGCGAATATGCCTGGGTAACCCGTCTCGCAGTGAGAGTTTACTATTATCTCATTTGCCTCGTTCAGCTTTACAAAACCCTTTACGAAGCTCGTCTCTATTATATAGCCGATTTCCACGAAGACGCCGTTTAGTTCTAGCTCTCTTGTGTCTTTGTTGTTTACGTTCTGCACAACGGCAGTTTTTACGAACTTGTCGCCTTTTATCTCAGTCAGAGCACTGTTCAGTACGAACTCGACTTTTGGATTCGACTTTACCTTGTCCAATGTTATTTCATCCGCCCTGAATGAGTCGCGTCTGTGAATAAGATAAACCTTGTTGGCGAACTTTGTCAGCAGTTCCGCGGCCTCAACAGCCGAATTGCCGCCGCCCACTACGCCTACGGTCTTATTTCTCATTAGTGGAGCGTCGCAGTTATGGACAATAAAATTTTTGGCAACGTATGTATTATTTTTGTCTATAGCCATGTTCTGGACAATTCCCTTAAAATGTCTGGATTTTATTTCTCTTATGGGTAATAGCACAAATCCGTCTTTAAAGAACGCATGCCTACAAATATGTTTTCTTAATTTTATTTTTTCATGTTGCACGTCTATTACAGCGGACATTTTTTCTAGTGATGGACCGCCGACTATAATGTGATACTTATTGTGCTTGAAATTTATTACCCTGCCATCTATTATGGTGGATTTTAATTGTTCAAGTTTCCTTACATTTATAGATGGCAATATGCCAAGTCTCAGCAAAATATCCCTCATCTGATAGGTTAATTGTCTTGAATTGGTCACTATACAGAAATCCTTATTTCGTTTGCAGCCGTCGCCTCTCCAAATACCTTTTACCAATTCGGTCTGTTTCTCAGCAGGCAACATCATAAACCAATGTGGTACTTTTTTGTTATATGAGTACTTTCCAAAAAGCATCTCAAATAAATCGCATATTATCTTGGAAAATACCATAATTCTGCATACATTTCCTTCTATCTTTACTGTGGGTTTGACGCCGAAAATATTCTCAAACAAATTAGAGACATCTTTTATATAAGTATCTTCTTTTTTGTTGAAATATAAATTTACACCCCGTGATGTTATGCACCCCTCAGCAAGATAGTAACCTGCGAGACGCATGAAATCCTCGTCCATTTTTATTTTATTTGGCAATCTTACAGCGGAGAATGTTTCATGTTTGTTTCTTGCAAAACCGTTCTCAACAAGCACATTGCCTAGCGTTTCTGAAATTAGTATGTGATCTTTATCAAAAATTTCTTTGATTATTGGATAAAGCACAATATCATCCTTTCTTAGCATACCGGCTGGCACCCATTCCGGCTCTGAAAAATCAATATGGTAATTTGCACCTATATATTTCTTCATTGTTACCCGAAGTACAGGATGATTATCTGTAATTGAAACAGGTTCGGTAAAGAATCTCGTCTTTATTTCTATTAAATTTCCATCGAATTCTCTTTCCATTTTTTCTATAACATTTTGGAAAGTGCCATCACCAGTCAGTACTCTATCATTAGTTGTGACACTTTCTATAGATCTTGCACTGCTATTGGCTATTATCAATTCGCTAGGCGGCAAACAGGTTGCGCACGTGCTTACTCCACGGCCTATGAACTTGTCTTCGCCTGGAATGCCAAGAGAGCGTGGGACTTTTCCGTACGTTAGTATGAGCGCCCTGCACTCGTACTGCTCTCCGTTTGTCAGTGTTATTCTGAAACCCTTTTCTGTCTTCTCGAGCTTGTTTGCCTTCCCGAATATCATTTCAGCGCCGAAGAGCTTTGCCTGCTCCTCGAATGTCTGCATGAGCTTCGGGCCGCTTGGATAACCCGGCGTATGCTCGTAGAAGCCCGGATAGTTCTCTATGTGGTTCGTGAGAAGCGTCTGGCCGCCTACGTCTACCGTTATTATCAGCGTCTTGAGCTTCTTCCTGCACGTGTATATGGCTGATGTGAGGCCCGCCGCCCCAGCCCCTATAACTATTACATCATATTGTGGAATGGTCATGATTTTAATTAATAGGGAGCAAGATATTAAAATACGCCAATTAAACCGAGCGAATAGAGCACAAATAGAAGTACGACCTGGTGGATCAGGTAAATGAACAGTGAGTGGCGGCCAAACAGGTTTATTATCTCAAATCTCGGTTCTTTTATCTTGAAACGTCTCTTTCCTTTAGTGTATAATTTTTCACCAATGAATAACCCGATCAGGAATACGCCAAACCACGGCAGCAACGGGAAATAATCGAGTGTTGTGAAATTAGGAGGAAGAAAGCCTAGCGGCAGAAGCAGGGGCGTATCTACTATGGGGTTGTTGAGATAAAATCCTATGAGTGCTAGGGCAAGTCCTATAATCAAATTTTTCCTCCCCAGCTTCATGAAGAGCGGGGAAATCATTACTGAAAGGCCAATCAGGTGCAGTATGCCAAACCATATAGTCGCCGAAGGCACGAGCAGAAATGTAGCCGCTGTCAGTGCTAAGCCCCATCCGAATATTACGGCACCTCTTTTGATTCTGTGCGTTGAGTTTTTCTTCTTCTGATAACTGATGTAGGCAGCAATACCCGAGACCAGTATGAACGTGCCCGCAACCACACGTGGGAACAGCCACCAGAAGCCCCAGCCGCTTGTTATCGTGTAGATATGCAGGTAGTCAAGCGCAAAGGCGTAGTTGAATATGACCATGAAGACGATGGCTACGCCCCTTAGCAGGTCGATTTCCCAGAAACGCATTATAGAACTTGTGCTTCATACCTTTTTAATTCACGCCTGCCGTCATCTGTTAGCTCGATTCCAGTGTTGTTTGTGTCTATCATATTTTCGTGAGCGAGCGACAGTAATGTACGAATTTTATACCTATTCAGTTGATTGTAAGACAATGATTGTCCCGCGACAGATGACAGGTCTTTCAGGCATGCGTATACAGATTTCGATAATGACCTCATAATTTCTCTATGAACAAAAGACTTATAAATTAATCCAGGTCCGCTATTTTCTTTTTTGCCGAGTTAACGTAGCGGCTGGTGCCCTGTATTCTTGCAGCGAATTCGTCGGCCGCTCTTTCCTCCTTGCCAGTGTCGTGATGGAACCGTCCGAGTATTGACATTGGCGAAAGTCTCAGCAGCGAAAACGACACCTTCAGCAGTGACGACTTCTGCTTTATGTGTGAGAGCTCATGGAGCAGCACCGCCTGAAGCTCCTTCTTGTTGAGCACGTCAAGCATCCCAACGGAAATGAAAATTGCCGATCTGAACGAGCGGAATGAAAATGCAATAGGCTTCGCCTTGTCTATCAGGTAAATATTTGGCGTCTTTATCCTGAGTTTTTTCGAGTATTTTTTAACAAACGAATTGATTTCCCTGCCCGTGGTTTTCCTGTTTGAGAACATGTAGAAACCTGGTATCACTACAAACCCTGCCAATGTACCGAGCAAGAGGGTTGTTGGCAGCGCGTAAGCTATGTTTGAGGTGGTGTCATTGTAGCAGTACATCGAGCATACGGCGCCGCATGCGAAGTTCGTTGTAAGCAGCACAAACGGGAAAAGTAATGTAATAAGATGAGCGTAGATGAGGCCTACTTTTATTTTCGGCGATAAGTTGAATTTCTTGATGGCCAGCAGTGCGGCAACGGCCAAGCCAAGTGAAAGGACAGATAATGCTATCTTGTCCGGCGTTATTATCAGACCTTCAAAACATCCTATCATGTTATTATCAACTTTTCTTTTTCGAAAATCGCTCACTGAAGTACGTGACTGCAACGGGCCCGAACTTGTCTATCAGCTTGTTAACGGTCTTGTCTATTACGGAATTTTCAAAGTCCTGCCTTGTGCACTTAGAAGAATAAATATAATGCTCCCCGCCGCGGCCGTTTTCTATTCTGCGTGAGACAAGCTTTTTTTCGTAAAGCCTGTCAAGTATGACCGCAATGCTTGTCAGCGCGACCTTCCGTCTCTTCTTCAGTGTCTGGTATATATCGCGCACGCGCCTTTCATCCTGCTTCCACAATATTTTTATTACGTCATTCTCCAGCGGACTGAGAACACTGACGGAATTCTTGTCGAACCTTATTCTGTTGACGTTCACCATGCCTCTAATAACGGCTTAATTCCTTAAATACTTTTACAAAATATGTAAGTCTAGTACATAGAAATGGTGGGTCAATGAAATTTTTGAAGGATTATAAACTTGTAATTATTTTTGCGGT
>DATDXH010000069.1:0-8734 GCA_035289405.1 archaeon
CGGGAGAATTTTTTGGCTATTATCATAGATCCATAATTGCCGAGCCTCTAATATATAGTTAACAAGAAAGAATTTTCAGAGAGGATAATCCTTTTTACCTTTGATCTCCAATTAATCTTATGAAAAACCAGGAAGTTGCACAGCTGCTTTATGACATCGCCGATATCATGGAAATAAAGGGCGAGATGGTGTTCAAGGTTAATGCGTACAGAAGAGCCGCCAGATCAATAGAATCGCTGTCGAGGGATATAGAACAGATATGCATAGAAGGCAAGCTGGATGAAGTGCCGGGCGTAGGGCGCGGCATAGCGGAAAAAATCGGGGAATATCTGAACGACGGTAAGTCAAAATATCTGGAAAGTCTCAAGAAAGGACTTCCGCCAGGCCTTGGGGAAATGCTGGAAGTTGAAGGCGTCGGGCCGAAAAAGGTCAAGTTATTCTACGAAAAGCTAAAAATTAAAAACATAAATGAACTGGAAAAAGCAGCCAAGGCGGGGCGTTTGAGGAACATACCGACGTTGGGGGAGAAAACTGAGCAAAATATATTGAAGAGCATAGAATCGTTCAGGAAGCGGGGCGGACGCATGCTTCTTGGCACGGCCACGATGCTCGCTGACGAAATAGTAAATGAATTGAAGAAAAACAAAAATATAGACAGGATAAACGTCGCCGGATCGCTGCGTAGGATGAAGGAAACGATAGGTGACATAGACATACTTGTCACGTCTGCCAAGCCTTCTGACGTGATCAGTTACTTCACAAAAATGAACAACGTCTCGAGGGTTATAGCTACGGGCCCGACCAAAGCCTCGATTAACCTGTTAAATGGCATCCAAGTCGACCTTAGAGTATTGCCGGACAAGGAATATGGTTCTGCGCTGATGTACTTCACCGGATCGAAAGAGCATAATGTAGAGCTAAGGAAGATGGCGATAGCCAAACGCATGAAGCTTAGCGAATACGGCCTCTTCAGCGGCAAGAAATTTGTTGCGGGCAAAACCGAGGGGGAAGTGTACAAGACGCTTGGAATGCAGTACATCGAGCCGGAGATGCGCGAGAACAGGGGAGAGATAGAGCTTGCCAAGAAAGGAAAACTGCCCAATCTCATAGGTTACGACGACATTAGGGGCGATCTGCAAATGCATACAAAATGGAGCGACGGCGCGAACACAGTAGAGGAAATGGCCCTTGCGGCCAAGCAGATGGGCTACGAATATATTTGTATAACAGACCACGTTGGCAACCTTGTAATTGCCAATGCGCTGGACGAAAAGCGGATCAAAAAACAACGCAAAGAAATAGACGACATAAACAAGAAATCTGACATAACTATATTTCAAGGCGCCGAGGTCGACATAAGGGCTGAAGGAAAGTTTGACGTTGACAACTCACTTCTCAAAAGCTTAGATATAGTACTCGCTTCGCTGCACACGCCTCTAAAGAATGGAAAAGAGAAAAACACTGACAGAATTTTACGCGCTATGGAGAACCCGCACGTCGACATAATAGCTCACCTTACAAACCGATTGATAGAAAAGCGCGATGGCACGGATCTTGACATAGAGAAAATAATTGACAAGGCAAAAGAAACAGGAACGATACTGGAGATAGACGCACAACCAGCAAGGCTTGATATGAACGACGTTAATACCAGAGCGGCTATCGACGCTGGATGTCTGATATCAATAGATACGGACGCACACAGCACCGAGCAGCTAAGGCACATGCGGATAGGAATAGGAACGGCACGCCGAGGCTGGACCAAGAAAAGCGACGTAATAAACACGAACAGCCTGGAAAAGATGATGAAGATGTTGAAGTAAACTCCTTTTCTTTTGGAAAGAAAAGTAGCTTCCAGTCAAAAGAAACATATTACAGTTTTGGCTCACTAACGTTCGCTAAAGAAACTAAGCATTTACACGTATTATATTTCCTTTTATCTCAAACTTCACAGGCATGAACTGCTCGATCACCCATATGTTCGTCTTTACGTGTTCTGTGACCTCTGTTACGCTTACAGAGCTGCCGGGTGCGAACGCCATGAATGGCAGAATCTGGTCGGCCATATGGCTGTCAAAACACGCGCCACTTTCGTTTTCTTTCTTTAGCTTGTCCAAGGCTTCTTTTCCTATGTCTTCCGCCTTCTTTCCCTGCTGACCGATCGCCGACGAGCCTAGTATACAATTTTCATAAAGCGCGGACAAATGAATAGACGAACCGGGTGAGTCGGACTTAACATATTGTATGCTCTTGCCGCTCAGCTTGAGGTCGACAGATTTCAGCTGACGCTCGGCAACTTTCCTCTCCTTCAGGTCTTCGGATGCAAGACTCATTGCATAGTAGCCTACCAGTTCGCCTCTATCTGTTAAACATAATTGCCTAGGCACGCCAGGTTTTATTTTGACGCTTACAAGCCCGCCGCCCTTTGGATAGAAACCGCACCTCTCAACATCTATAGAAACATCAAGCCCGAGTTTTTTCATATAATACCCGAACACATGCTGCATGTAGTCCATGCTCGGGCTCCAGCTTACATGGGTGCCCCCTGTTATGTTCAACGATACGGTTTTCTCGGCATGCAATGAGGGTAGTACCAGTGACTGCAGGACAAGTGAAATAGCGCCGGCCGTGCCTATATCGATATCGTAGTGCCCGCCCTTTATCTTGCTGGGCTCGAAAACAAGTGACGTATCGCCTATTTTTGCATTTAGTTGAACGCCACAAAGCTCGGCCACTGCGCGCACGCCGGCAAGATGTTGCGGCTGCAAGCCGGGCTTTGGTCGGCCTTTCCGTATGTTAATTATTTTTAATCCTTTTCCCGTAATAGCCGATAGACCTACAGAAGTCCTCAGAATTTGCCCGCCAGATTCGCCATGAGAGCCGTCAATTTCTATCATAATAAACACAAGAAACCAAACAAATTTATATCTTGATCGTCTCGCCATTCTTCGGGGCGAAGGCCTGCACCTTGAATTTTTCTTCTATGTCCTTTGCGAACTGGTCACACTTGTCGCCGTGCACACATATAACGGTCTTCGGCTGTGTCCTTTTTATTATATCCAGCAGGCCGTCTCGGTCCGCATGCGCGCTCAGCTCTATCTGTTGTATGTTGCCGTGCACGTGGAATTTCTCCTCAGCGTTCTGAAATATCTTTGTCTCGATGAGGTTGCGGCCTGGGCTTTCTTCTACCAGGAATCCCGTAAAGAGGACTTTTGCATGCTTCATCTCCTGCATCTCACGCAAATAGTGGACTGCCCATCCGCCTCCCAGCATTCCGGCAGATGCAATTATGATTGGATATTTCTTTAGCGCCGTGGCGCGTTCTTCGTCCGTACGCACGAATTTCACCTTCTTAAGGACCTCCCGAAATTCTTTCGGGTCTTTCAAATAGCTTCCGTACTGGGCCACTATTTCGCTGGCTTTCTTTACCATGCCGTCAATGGCTATCTTGCCTGCATAGTCTTTCAGTATCAGCATGACTTCCTGGGCCCGGCCCACAGCAAATACAGGCATAAGCGCGACGGAGTCGTTAGCCATCGCTTCCTCTACAGCTTCTAGGAGCCTGTCCTCTTCCTTTTTTCTGTTAGACTGAACTTTCATGCCGTAAGTGCTTTCAATTATCAATGTGTCGACCTTGTTCGGCAGCACGCACGGGTTCAGCAGCCTGCTTGGCCTTGACTGTATATCAGCGGTGTAAAAAATACGCTCCGCTCCGTCGACCATGACCGATGAAGAGCCGGGTATGTGACCGGACGGCCAGAGGCTGCATTCAAAATCACCCACGTGGAATTTTTCATTATATCTGACAATTTTTGTGTTCTTGACAAACCTCTTCACGTCAATCTTGTCAAACGGTACCCTGAAGCCCTCTTTCTTCGCGACCTTCATTGAGTCCTCTATCAGCATGGTGCCGAGCTCGAGCGTTATGTCGTTCATGTAAATGGGAATTTTACCCTTCTTCACGAGAAGCGGCCCGGCGCCTATGTGGTCGAGATGCGCGTGGGAAATTATAGCGGCGTCAACCTTTCCGATATTCGGATATTTCGGCGGCTCCGGCTGGATTTTCACCCCACAGTCCATTATGAGTCTCTTCTTCCCGTTAACAACTATAGAACTCCTGCCGACCTCACTACCGCTGCCTAGAATCTCGATTTCTGTCATAAGCATAACCTATATGATATTCGTTTTCTTTTATTATTTTTGTTTTAATTTGTAAATAAAGACATACCAGAAACCCTGTATACGTGTTCTACAAGTTATCCCATATTTTCCTGAGTTTTGGCTTATCAGCGACACGTGTCTTTTCGCTTGTAAAAACTTCAAGAGTTATTGTGCCGTCGTAGCCGGCGTCCTTCACGACGCCGAGCATTCCGGGCCAGTTAATATTACCCTTCCCCAAAGATAAATGCTCGTCTTTCTTGCCATTATTGTCGCTTATATGTATATGAGCCAGGTGCTTGGAAAATTTTGCAATTAAAATGGGGGTGGAGTTTTTTGTACTAATGTTCGCATGACCTATATCCAGATGCAACATCAGCTCTGGCACCTTCCTGAATACCTTGTCAAGTACGCCCGGCTGGCTGAATAGACCCGGCGTGTTTTCGGCCATTATTTTAACTCCATGTCGCTTCCCGATTCTTACCAGCCTCTGCAACGACCAGATATTGAATTCTATTGTGTGTTCATCCTTTATTAACGGAATCGAATCATCAAAATGAACATTTACCTTTTCAACGCCGAGCTTTCTGAAGACTTCCACGCACTTTTCCAGCTCGCTCAGCGCATAGAGACGCAGCTCCTTGAACGGCGAGCCTATCGGCAGATACCACGCAGTGTGGCCAACAACCGGGAAGTCGTCGATAAGTTCCCTGACGGCCCTGACGTGCACTTTGTCCGGGTGCGAGTTTGGCAGCTCTAGCGTGAGGTCAAGGAAATCAAAGTTCTTCTTTATCCACTTTATTTCCTTGGGTAGTGGATTCTTCGGATTATTCATTGAGCCTATTAACATATTTATCAAGTATATTTTTGTGATTTATAAGGTTGCCGAACCACTCCGACAATTCCCAACTAGAATGTATATAAAGTTTGACTTTCTATTTGATTGGTATGAAAGGCTGCATAAGAACATTTTCAGGGAAAAACGTGTTTTTTGTGGCTGACGCTTTCTTTTATTGGCTCTGCTAGTGCCAATGAAAACCCCTGTTAAATTGTGATTTGTATGGCACTAGATAATAACCAATTAGACGAAGTTATGGAAATACTGTCAAAAGTACTTGACAAATCCATGACGGAAAAACAAAAAAGTATACTTTTAGCCTTAGCAAAAATGGACCTGCGTTTGATCTCCCCAACTTCTTCTGTTAGAAATGTAAGAAAAGAAACCGGATTTGCCGAATCAACCATATGGCAAGCTTTTTCTCTTTTCAAGGAGCTTGGGGTGGTTTCCTGCAATAACAATACAATTAGCATAACACGGGTAGGCAGACTTATCCTGAATGCCGGGGGTGGAGTAAAATGAAGTTAGGTGTCATAGGAGGTTTTGGCCCGGAAACCACCGCAGAATTCTACATGTCAATAGTCAATAAAAACAGGACACTTGGAAGGTCCCACCCGGATATAATAATTCATAGCGTTCCAGTGCCTTTCGAACTTGAAAAATCGGCCGTAATGGACGGAAAAAATCTTGATCAATTCCTTCCGCTACTGCTTGAAAGCACCAGGCTGCTTGATGAAATATGCGACATGCTTGTGCTACCATGTAACACACTGCATATTTTCATAGATGATTTAAGGAAGGCATCAAAGAAACCCATGCTTAGCATACTGGAAGAGACGTCAAAGGAAATTGAAAGGAGAAACATAAAAACGGTAGGACTGCTGGCGACCACAAAAACCGCCGAATCTGGAATTCTCGAGTCAAAATTGAACAACGTTACGGTTATAAAACCCACTGCGCAGTGCCAGTCAAGACTATCGGAGCTGATACACTTCATACTTCAGGGGAAGGCGTCCTCAGATATGAAAAATGAAATAATCTGCATGATAGAAGAGCTCGAAGACAGAGGCGCACAGGGTGTCATATTGGGGTGCACCGACCTGCAGCTGATCATAAAGCAGACCGATGTCGGCATACCTCTGATTGATACGATGGAAACACTGGCAAATTCAGTTGTCGTATGTCTTGGTGGTAAGTATGGTTAAGGAATCTGCCCTATTGCAGAGACTTGGAAGCGAGCCACATATAACTGGTTTTGTTTACGGCAACGGACTTGAAGACTCTACGGGTTGCTATTTTGGCATTGGATTGTCAAATAAGAGTGGTCTGACGGAACATCTGCCATTTGATGCACTTGGCCTAGTCTTAACAGCAGAGCTTGTGAGGGAAAGGGCGGAGCTTGAAAAAGTAACTGTTCTCATAGCTGACGAGCATGCGGCATCCTCGAATAATAGAGAATCGGTAAGAAGGGTAGCCGGTGCTAGAAGAGATTTTGTACAAGAACTGATAAACAAAATGGATCTCAAGCAGTTCAACATTGTTTTTGGCTCAGAAGTTGCAAGACCTGAGGTGCACGGACTTAATGGAAACAGGTACGAGACGCTACAGGTAGGAGACATGGAATTTTTCAGACAAAACGGAAGCGGTGTCAAAGTAGGGTGGAAGTATAATGGAATGGATTTTGATGAAAGACGATTTGACGATATGTATACAAGCATATTCGGCCCACTTACGTCATTCATTTACACCGAGCCAGGAAGGTCGCTGGACGGATTTGCAATGCCACCTTATCTGTGTACAGAAAAACCTAGACTTCTATTTCAAAAAGGGGAAGACATAGATTACAAGGTAGATCAGATGACAAAGGAAACGAGAGCTTATTTTATACGGCTACTTGACCTCTACAGCAAAGTTGTTTGCGGACATTCTGGCGTCGGAAGAAACTCTCCAGATAAACTTAAAAGAAGGTTAAAGGAAGTATACTCAGTAGTGTACGGTAACGGATGGCAGTGATATGACGACTGAACAGAGGATGGAATATATAGAACGCGTAGGCGAAGAGATAATAACACGCGAAGAGCTCAGGGCGCTGCTGGAAAAGAAAGCTCATTCCATCGCTTATGATGACTTTTTGACATTTTGTAAAACAGATATCAAAGACTTTGCAGATCCGTCTAATACCCATACGTTTTGATTATTTTCTTTTACTATACGTTTTACTAAACCTTCCTTTTCCCTGTCCTTTAGCCATGTAGCCGAATAGCCATATGATTTTTTTGTTAGTATCCTAAACTGAGAAGTATTAAACTTTTTAGGTAAAATTAGAAAATGTTTCATAGAATTGAACCTTTTGTGAGTTATAATAGCCGACCGTATTTTATTGGTTTTTGAGTTTGCTAAATTATTTTCATAAACATACAATAAATTATTCCAGTTTAGGTATGCGCTATAAATATACATTTGAGTTTTCGCCTTGCTTATTTTCCCATAAATTCCAAGTAATTCCAACATTTTATTTATTTCATCTAGAGCAATTTTATTTGGTTCAAATATTTGTAGCCGTGAATGTAGAGAGCCTTTTTTGTCCCTCCAAGAGTGTAAGGATCCGTCACCTTCTATAACACCACGTAAGTATTCTACACATAAATTTTTATTTTTAGAAACTAAAATAAATTTTCTCAATGTTACTTCTGCTTTATCTATTATTTCTGATAATAAAGAATTTGTTACGTAAAGTCGAATAGTATATTCTTTAACTCTCTCAACTTTTCGGAATCTTATAGACAATTTTTTAACTCCTAATTTTACTAAATGTAATTTTATTTTATTTAACTTTTTAGCACTGGAAGGATTGTATGCTATAGAAGCTTTTAGCATATTTATATTTGCAAGAGCGCCAAATAAATTTATGAAATCTGTTATAACATAAATAGATTTATTTGTAAATGAAAACTCCCTTCCACGTCTTTTTGATATACGAGGTTTTCCACCTTCTGCTCTGTAATAACCTAATAAACGACAAAAATTAGAACCCAAAAAACGGTTTATAACAATAGAGTTCGGTCTACCTTTTGATGCAAAGTACCATACAAATATACTATTATTTTTTGGTACAGCCAAGATTTCAAAATTTGTTAAAGTAGTTTTTGGAATCAGGGATAAAATGTCTATTTTTAATGACCTTAATATTGATTTTGGACGTACTGAATTTCTAATCGGAATAAAATTTACTTTTATGCGCGCATTTTTTTCAACACAAAGATTTTTTGGGATTACTAATCTTCCATCTTTACTTAATTTTGATATGAATTTAATTCTACTTTTATTATACTTTATTGAAAATTCACAAAAATTATTTTGTAAAGGTTTTTGAATATTTTTTGGCACCCATACTCTGTTTTTAAATAAATTTCCACGGAAGTAGTTTGCCATAGAACACACTTGGTTTAGAACCTTAAATGTTTATCTCTATTCTATAGTACATGATTTTAAATCTGATTTTCCCCACATATCTATATGACTGTAGAAAAAAGACTCGAATACATAGAACGTGTTGGCGAAGAAATTATAACACGTGAAGAACTTGTAAAACTCCTTGAACAAAAACCTCACCCAATTGCTTATGATGGCTTTGAGCCTAGTGGATACTGGATTAACTGAAAGTTATTCAGACACAATAGCGCACCTCCCATTCGGACTGTTCCGACCCCTGCTGATAGAGGATTTGCAAAAAGCCGG
>DATDXH010000070.1:0-4354 GCA_035289405.1 archaeon
CAGTTTTTCCACGGCAAGTACAGCATAGACGGGAAACTTCTTGACGCCGCGCAGCTCGCTGATTATTACATAGACCTGACAAAGATATTCCCAATAATTTCAATAGAGGACCCGTTCCATGAGGAAGATTTCGATTCATTCGCATTGTTGAAGAATAAGGCAAAGAGATGTTTTGTGGTTGGTGACGACCTGACCGCTACAAATCCCGAACGGATAAAAAAAGCGATAGAAAAAGACTCCTGCAACTCCCTGCTGGTCAAGATCAACCAGATCGGCACCGTAACCGAGGCTGTTGACGCTGCCGTTCTTGCCAGGAAAAGCAACTGGAATATTATAGTATCACACAGGTCCGGAGACAGCGAGGACACGTTCATTGCAGATTTTGCCGTCGCATTGGGCACTTTTGGCGCAAAGTTCGGCGCACCCGCCCGTTCAGAGAGGACGGCAAAATACAATCAGCTTCTAAGGTTAGAGGAAGAATTGAAAGTGCCGTATGCTGGCAAGAATTTCAAACTGCTATAGATTTTTTATTCTTTAAAATTTTTCGACGATGATGGCATCCAGGCCAACAACAAGGCCGACGCTTTCCTTCGATAAGCTCCGCGCATGCTCGTTCTATATGATTTCTTCTTGTCTCCGACTTCTTGACAGAAGTAATCCAACAAATCCACTCATTGCGCGAAAGCGGTGTAAGGTCATTCCAGGCGTTTCGCACCGCTTGAGAAGAGAGAGCTCTTCGCATGTCGGCTGGTACTTTATGCACAACACCAGTAGCTATTTCTTTTTTCGTCATTGTATTAACCTATATTTTTGAGGTTTATTAATTCTTTTTAACTATTTTACCTTAAAGTCTATCACAACATGCCACTTGCGCGGCCCGTACGATTTTACTTTCTTCTTTGCCATGATTTCGTAGCTGCGCTGGAACTTCTCGCATATGAGCTGGATAGTCTCTATCGGTTTGCTCCATAGATCGCTTTCCTTGTAGACATTGTGAAAATGAATAACACAGCCTGATTTGGCCATCCATATTGCAGATGGCAGGAACTCCTCGGTATTTGGGAAGTAGCCCATCAATACCCTATCAGCCTTTTCCTTCATAGTACGCGCAGCTATCTTGCAGTCTCCTTGAAGCGCTATGACGTTGCTTATCTTATTCAATTGTATATTCTCTGTTAGAAAGTTGTACGATGTAGGATTCTTTTCTATTGCTATTATTTCCTTTGCCTTGGTGAACTTTGCTATTGGCATCGAGAAGTAGCCTATGCCTGCGAACATGTCAACCACGGACTCACCTTCCTTTACTTGTCCTAAGAGGCGCTTTCTCTCGTAGAGATTGCCCTTTGAGAACATTATCTTTGAAGCGTCTATCTTGTACAGGACGTCGTTTTCTTTGTGTGTTGTTACAGTCCCGTTGCCTACAATTACGTTTATAACAGGTTCCCGTAGTTCACCCTTGACTTCTTTTATCTCGCACACGGTTTTTACGTATGGAAGCATTTTCATCAGCGCCGTTGCGATCTTTTCCTTCTTCTCCAGAGATATTTTGGTGAATTTGAGAAGCAATATGTTTCCTAGTATCTGGTAGCCGGCCGGTATCATGGACTCTCTTATTCCGGTCATTTTGGCTATTTTCTTCTTGATGGACACAATAAGTAGTTGTATTCAGTCTTAAAATGCAAACGGTTAGGCAACAACCTTTTTCCTTTGTGCCACGGCTGCCCCGTATTCCATGTCGACGTGTCTTGCAAATTCGTTCAGGCGCATAGCGATTTTTGAATCTTCGTCGAACATGTACAATTTAGCCTTTCCTTCGGTTCTTGAATATTTCAAAAACCCCTTCTTGACCAGCTGTGGGATAGTTTTTTGAAGTGTCCTGTAACTGACACCAGTAGATTTTGTTACGTCTTTTATCGAGTAATCCCAGTGACGATGAACCCTAAAAAAATCCAGCACCCTGTGCACTGGTTTGTCCCCGAATATATGTACGAGTCCCATATTTGCTCACTATCATTATTATCAATTATCAAATATTTAAAGATGTAATAATTTAAGTATACTATGAAAATTTTTACACAGAAAGAAGCCGAGATATTTATTATAGACTATATGCTGGCACACAGATATGTCGGTCACAGACAAACGACATTTGAAAACATGGTGCGGCACGTCCCGACTGGTGACCAGAAAATTGCAAAGTACGGTCTGGAAGAGCTGATAAGAAAGGGTTTTATATCCACAAAGAGAAAGCACTATGGTGTTCATATTTCACTTATACCCGTCAAATTAAATGAAATAAGAGACTATCTACAAAATTTAGAAAAGTGATAATCATGCAATTACCGATTATTCAGCCAAAGGACTCATGCAGTAGCGGCTGCAACGGCATACCGGATGGCTTTGTAGACGCTTCGCTGGTCAAGGAGCGCGAAGCCAAGTTGGATTTCATGCGCCAGAAGACGACGCAGATGGGCTATAGGTTTGTTGGAAGGCACAGTGCGATAAAGATATGCAACTGGACGAAAGAGAGTATAAGGGGCAAGAATGTCTGCTACAAGAACAAGTTCTATGGAATTGAATCGAATCAATGCGTCCAGATGACGCCTGCGATGTTTTTCTGCACATTCAACTGCCTTCATTGCTGGAGAAATTTTGACTATATGCTCCCGAAGAATGAAGAGTGGGATGACCCTAAACAGGTTCTTGATAATTGCATAGAGGCACAAGTGGAAATTTTGCAAGGGTTTTATGGTAATCCAAAGGCTGACAAAGAGAAACTTGACAAAGCAATGATTCCTCAGCATGTGGCTATATCACTGTCTGGCGAACCGACCCTCTATCCAATGTTGCCCGAATTTATAGATGAAATAATGGGACGCGGCATGACTGCATTTCTGGTTACAAACGGCACACGACCTGAAATGGTTGAACGCCTGCTAGAACACCAACCAACTAATCTTTACGTATCATTCTACGGCACGAATCCTGAAATGTACAAGAAAGCAGCAGTGCCAATGGAAAAGAACTTCTGGGAGAACGTAAACCAGTCACTTCGCATGTTGGGTAAATTTGATTGTAACACAGTAGCCAGACTCACGCTTGCAAAGGGTGTCAACTTTACGGACCCGAAAGGCTACGCAGAAATTATTGACAAGTCCGGGACGAAGTTTATCGAGGTCAAAGGCTTCATGGCCGTCGGAGGCTCGCGTCGCGTCATGAAATACGAGGATATGCCACTGCATTCAGAGATACAGCAGTTCGCAGCGGAGATCGAAAGCAATTCTTCTTATCGTATAATCAGCGAAAAAGCAGACAGCCGTGTTGTATTGCTTTCAAGAGAGGGGAAAAATTTTAAGGGAATTGATTAGCCTTCCTCTACTTTCTTGCCTTTTTCCTGCGGTATTATTTTTATCTTCGACTTGGTAAATTTTTGCTCCAGAGCTTTGTCGTTATATGAATAAAGGAATAGTGCCAGCGCGGCTATCTCGCTATGCGGTTGGCTGGTTACTGAAATGTTGTAATCTGCCAGCTGGTAAATTTCTCCCGGCACCTTCTCGCTGCCAACCACGACTAGAACATTTTTGTTCTTCCTTATTGCAGTGATTTTCTCCTGTAGTGGCATTCCATACGCTGTCAGGTGGACTATGGTGTATTTGCGCCTCTTGAAGTCCATCAATACCTTTTTCCAGTTTGCGTTGTAGCCGACCTCGAACTTGCCGCCCCATCTCTCAGAAACCGAGTTTATGCCGGTGACCATCTTGTCGTCGCGATCTCCTGAGTATATTATAGAAGACGCGCCCAGTGCTCTGGACACAAGCCCGCAATGGGTTGAGATACGGTCGTCGCGACCTACTCGGTGGCCCAGACGAAGAATGGCTATCATAGATAAAATGTTGGCCGAGCGCTTTTAAATGAACCTGATTGAATTATTGGGTTCGCTATAAAATAATAATAATTGACTGGGTTCGTTTGATGCTTGATTGCGTTGCCTTGGAACAAGTCCTATATTCTGGGCGAAGGCCGTCATATCCTTGAGATGGTACCAGCCTTTTGGATGTCCATCCTCACAGGCATTACGTGCAAATGCGTACCCTTTCAATAATGTTGATCTATAGTGACCGTTATGTGTTCTCGCATCGTTGTCTAGTTCATTGCGATATGTGAGCATACGTTCAAAGAACTGACCTTCACCTGTGCCGAAGAGTTGCTGCTGCACTTTTTACATATACTATTCTTTCTTTAAATATGTTAATTAGCTCCTGTTCCTTTTGACAAAGCTTTCTATCTTGTCTAACGCCTCGTTGAGCAGCTGCTCCTGTGCTAGGTAGACTATCCTGAAATGTTCTGGCATGTC
>DATDXH010000071.1:0-6481 GCA_035289405.1 archaeon
TCAGTCAAATCAAAAACTAACTGAACATCGACATCGGCCGAAAGCAGCGATCGTTGTATATCTCTGGTCAGCTCGTCAATATCCTGACGGTCGACATTGCTGCGAGTAAGTTTATCGATAGCGTCGCGCAGCTTGTTTGAAAGTCCGCCTAACATGATATCACTTTGTAGAAGAAGGTTTTAAAGTATTGGTCTAGGTTGGTATGAAACTGAATCAGGGTAAGAATTTGTCCATGTTTTTGCTTGTTGAGACACAAAATCTATCTGCCGTCTTGCATTTCCCACTAGACGTTCCTGTTCTTGCAATATATTGTTGAGACTTTCGTATGTTATGCCATGCGAGGCAAAAACAGGGTCTTGCGATAGTCTGTAAACGAAATTATTTTTAGCTGTTTCACCCCTTCGTAATTTTTTGATTTCATCTGTAGCATATTTTTTTATTATTTCGTGAACATCCTCTCTTCCAATACCAGCTTTTGTCGCTACACTTATGAACTGTGTGGTTGCCAAGAAAGGTGCGTATCTGTTAATCTCACCTTGTATAGCATCCGGATAAGCCTCCATATTTTTCAATACGGTAAGTGCTGTCTCACATAATCCATCAGAAGCGTAAAATGCACCTGGGATTATTACACGTCGCACAACAGATTCCGAAACATCGCCTTCTTCCCACTGATCGCCAGAAATACGTGACGCGCCATCGGCATACATCTTAAGAAGCTCAGAAAATGCACAAATACGTTCGCAACTGCGGGTATTCATTTTATGCGGCATGGCTGTAGAACCTGTCTGACCCTCGTCAAATCCTTCTGTAACAAGTTCATAACCGGACATTAGACGCATATTTGTTGCAAAATTTTCACATCCTGAAGTAAGTAATGATAACTTGGATATGAGAGAACTGTCCAGCGACCTTGGATAAATTTGGCCAACAGAACCTAATGTTCTTGAGAATCCCAAATATTCAGCTACACGTTTTTCAAGCTCTTCAACTTTCTCAGGTGAGCCAAGCAGGGAAAGCATATCAGACTGGGTGCCTACGGGACCCTTTATTCCTCTTAATGGATATTCTGCCACAAAAGTTTCGAACTCTGGAAGGTGAAGCATTAGCTCTTCTGCAGACATGGATATGCGACGTCCGAGAAGAGTAGGCTGAGCTGGTTGGTGATGTGAACGTGCAGTGAGTAAAATATCTCTGTACATCTCTGCCCTGTCGACCATTCTATAAAGAACTGAAACATATCTTCCAAGCATCAATTCCGAAGCGCGCCTTATTTGCATCTGTTCAACATTATCCGTAAGGTCTCTGGCAGTCATTCCGCGATGCACGTGTTGTTTTGCGCCAGAAGCTTTTACAAAAGCTTGTATTTTTGCTTTCACATCATGTTTTGTTATCCTTTCTATATCTCGTATGAGCTCTAAATCTATGTCGTTTATTGCGGCTTCGTATTTTGTTATATCTTCCCCAGGAATATCGACACCGAACTCTCGCTGAGCTTTCATCACAGCTACCCAAAGTTCCCTCTCGGATTTTGTCTTTCCCTTTTCAGAAAATATTTGTCTTGTTTCTGTTGCATACCTATCGGCCAAGACATCCCGACTAATTGAATAAAATGTATCTTTCGTCGATCTTTCGAGTTCATCTAAATAACGCAAAACATCCTCTGTAGCTTCTGGTCCAGAGAGCAAAAGATTTCGCAAATCGTTAAAATTAGGCTCGTACGGTTGCGTTTCAGGCATTTTATTTCATCTCTGCCGCTTTGAATCTCTGATATTCTGCAAGTACCTTGTCAATCGGGGCTGCGCCAGAAAATATTTCCCTGTCAATAACACGATTAGCAACCGAAATGTATAATGCTTCCATGATTTCTTTCAGGGCTTGTGGAAGCGGTTCTGGTCGCGCTGTCACGAAAGACTTCCAGTCTTTCTTGTTTCTTGCTTTGGCTGAATCAATTTCCGCCTTCCACTCCGGTTGTGAATAAGCGTACCAGTCTCTTGGTATCTGCTTGCTCACGTCAACTCCGTTATAAGTTATCCTGCATTCATCAAGCGTACCAATAGTGTCAACAAACATAAGTGATCCGCTTGGGGCGTAAGCAAATTCAAATTTTCCATCTTCGTTGAATAAACCTGCTCTTTTCATGCCTTCAGATACCACTAAGTTGCCTTTCAATACCGCATCTTTAAGCTCGGCAAACCCAGTGTTGTCCATATCGACAAGGCTTTGAAGCTCTTTCCAGCCCGGGTATCTATCAAACTCCTCATATTTCGTGCTACCATCTATGAATGGTTTGTCGAGCCGCTGACCTTCTACAGGTCGTTCAGAAAGTCCTATTTCCACGAGGGTCAAGCTGCCTTCTTTTAATCTACGAAATACTGAGCTGCCCTTAGGCAGAGAGTTTCTGTAAATAACCTCTATCGGTATCACATAGTTAGTTACAGCTCCTCGTATAGGCGAGTAATCATATACAACCTTTCCATCAACTTCACTTGCCACAGGTTTTATTACTCTAATCAGTGCAATCTTCATGTTTTTTGGAGGTTGTTTCATCGTACCTAGGAGTCCATATCCTTGATCTCTATCAGAGACGCCGTGATAATGTGTTTTTATATCACGTTCTTGTAGTTGTTCAAAAAAATATGCAGATGTTGTACATAGTGCTGCGCCTTTATTTGGTATATGATCAGGCATCTCACCCCAGTCAAAAACAGAATATCTATCAGAATAATTAAAAATTCCTGAGCCCATGGTATTTATTGTCGGCTCTCTTAGAACTGCCAAATCTTTTACGCTTCCCATCTAAATCATCTCCTAAACTTCTCTCAAGTCTTTGAAATTATCATATTTTATTTTGCCCGCTTCAAACTTAGCCTTCAGCCTCTTCTTTATGGCTGGATCACTTCTGCCAATAATTTTTGCCGCGTAAAGCGCAAGATTGGCACCGTCAGCAATGCCCGTGTGAACCAAGAACGGATTATCTTTTAAACTATTAGCATAGTTTTGTAAAACACCATAGCTCCTAAGCGGCATCGAGAATGTTGCTACGGCAAAAGTGCTATGTTCCAAATGATCCAAAGAACTGGGTCCTGAGTATACAATCAGGTCAAGTACCTGTTTCGAATCATTGTGACTAAAGTTGATATCTAATTCACTAAGCATTTTCACAGCGTCACCAAAAACCTTTTCTGAATCGTCATGGCTATCTTTCTGTAGTCTAATAGAATCAAAATTAGTGTTTATTGCGTAATTAGCAAAATCAACTGCTGCCGGTAAGTTATTTATCTCACTCATTGCAACAGGACAACCCGGCGGCATTTCACTTGAAGACAAGATAGATGAAAGTCCTAATGTTCGTGAATCGCCTATTGGTAAAGCAACATGAATCGCGTTTGGACATTCCCTAAAGTATGCATCCATGAGTGCATTTTTCATTCCAGCACCCGCTATAATTGCATCATACGGACGTGCGCGTGCGTGTCGCTTCACAACTTCAGGCACTCTATGGGCTGATGCCACAGAAAGCCAGTATCGTGTATCCGAAGCATGAGGAAAATCCGGCTTAAAATATTTCTCGTGGTCAGACGGAGAACCAAAAGCAATGAGAACTTCTTTTGTCATTCTTACTTTCTTCGCCATCAACCTTTTTATATTTCAATTACAAAAAAACCAAATCACGCTGCAATTACTTCCGCAACGCGATGCTGATGCGCTGCAGGGCCGTTATGTTGGCGAGTACAGCGAGCAATGCGATGACATAAACTAAATATACCGAACTGATCACGGCTGCTGCGATGCCGATGAAAAGCAGTATCATACGCTCGGGACGCTCGAGCAGCCCGCCTCTTATGTCTTTGTTCAGTTTTTCTTTTGCTGCGGCCTTTGCATACGTTATCATTAGCGAGCCGAAGAGATAGAGGGCGGCCCACATGTACGATGACAGGTAGAATATAGGCAGCGCCAGAAACATTATTGCAATTATCACAACGCCTTCCATGTACCTGTCTGAAATCGTGTCGAGGTACGCTCCGCGCTTCGAGGCTTCCTTGCGGAAGCGCGCAACAGCTCCATCGACCGAGTCAAGGAAAGCGGAGATCGCGAAAGCTGCCGCGGCACAAACAAAATTTCCTGTAAGAAGAAAATATGCGGTAATGAAAGCGAATAGCAAAGCAAGGGCGGTATAAACGTTCGCGCTCAGACCTAAGCCGCCGAATAACTTGCCAATAGTTGCGGAATATCCAGATAGTTTTTCCTTGTTCTTGTAAAGTGTCATTTCGAATCACCCAAACAATTAAACAAGTGTAATTTAGGTTACAACTTGTTTATGTATAGCCTACGGGTGTATAATAATTTTATCATTAACCCGTAGAGCTATATATCAACGACAACCCTCGCATACCATTCCCGTCCGCGCTGCTCTACCACGAACATGTGCATTGTGATTGCTTTCAGGTCGTTGCGGAGGTCATGACGTTTGCGGTCTATCTTATCGCCCATTGCCACGCACGACAGCGTCCACTCCTTTGCCTGCTTGACCTTTACCGAATATTTGTTGAAAAGCAAACCTTTTGTGTCCTTGAGATAAATAAGCTCGCTTAAAAAATCGTACATAAGATTTTCTACGGTATTGGCCGAGAGTTTTAGTGTCTTCTTTAATGCGGGTTTGACGGTCTTCGGGTCTACCATTATGTCGCTTGCCGCCATGCCAGCCTCTTCGAAGAGCCTGTCAAGAGTCGGCGCAGTGGCCTCGAACGCTATGTCCGCTATTGCGATCTCTTCGATAAATTTGAATGGCATAATTAACGAAATAAGTTAGGATTGTAGACTTAAAAAGTCTAGTTTTCTATACTTTACTATGTTCGAAAACATACCAGCAGAATACAGAAGTGGGCCTGATGCTGCGCCGCTTTCTATGCTGGTTGAACAACTTGACGTTCTGAGGATGTACGCCGAAGGAAGAAAAGGCGTTGTCGTACACCCGTCTCTAGTGGTAGACAATACGAAGAACATGTCCACTATGAAGACGGCCCGACGCGCGAGCATGTTACGATGGCTTCGGGGGCTGCCGAGTTTTTCTTTAAGGGCATAAGAAAATCGCCATACAAGCTTGAGCTGGCAAAGAAATATGTTGCATTAATGAAAAGAATCGATGAAATGCATGCATAGTCAGATCTTGTTCCAGCCTTTCTTCTTGAACTTCCTGTGAACGCCTTTCTTGTAGCCCTTGTATCTCTGCTTCTTGCGCTCGAAATTTTCAACGTCTGTCATGATCCTCATCTTTGTAAATCTCTATTTTTTCAGTATAAAAAGTTCCACGAACCCTTACATCACAACGCCCACTATATTGGCGCCCTATTCTAGCGTTGTCTAGTTCAAAATCCGTAAAGCTGTCCCCACGTTCTCTCAAAAACATTGCAGCAAGTTGTTCCTCCAGATCTCTCGCATCGTATGAATCACTCGCAATTCTATATCTCACGCCCGTGACAAGAGCGTCAAAACCCTCAGAATCAGTAGTTGTCCTGCTGATAATTTCTGTGCTGATTAATCTCGCCATCGGGTCATCCGGGCTGTAAAAATGGTGCACACCACTTCTCTGCCTAAGTTCACGATGCCCGGATGGTCCAGTTCTATTTTGTCTTACTTGAAATTCCAATACCGCCACTATACCACCTAAAGATCGCTGCAGTCGCGCTTGTATCCACATGCACCACAGATATAGTTAAACAAGTAAAGATTCTGGATATGATTTTTACTTGTTTACATACAAGGAGAACCTTTGGTTCTCCTGTACAGGTGAAGCGAAGCTTCACCTTGTATAGCTCACAGGTGTATAATATCCCGATTATTAACCTGTAGAGCTATAACTGCGTCTTTGTAGTGTTTTTCTACTTGTTCCCAATTAACTACGTTCCACCAGTTCTTTATGTACTCCGCTCTTTGCGATTTATATAAAATATAGTACGCATGCTCCCACACGTCGATGCCGAGCACAGGAATGCGATGTTGGGTTATTGGGTTGTCCTGATTAGGTGTGGTGATTATCTCGAGCTTGCCCTGATTGATGGCGAGCCAAGCCCAGCCCGAGCCGAAATGACCTGCAGCAGCCGCTGAAAACTGCTCCTTGAACTTGTCGAACGAGCCGAACGTTGAGCTGATAGCGCGTGCTATTTCGCCTTCGGGGTTCTGCTTTTCCGGCGTCATGATGGGCCAGAAGAATGAATGGTTAAGATGCCCGCCGCCATGGTTGCGCACTGCCGTTCTTATTGTATCGGGCACGGCTGCGAGGTTTGTGAGCAGCTCTTCCAGCTTCCTGCTTTGCAGCTCCGCGTGGCCTTCAAGCGCGGCATTCAGCTTGTCAATATAAGCCTGATGGTGTTTGGTGTGATGAATGGTCATCGTCTGAGCGTCGATGTAAGGCTCGAGCGCGTTATATTCGTAAGGAAGTTTCGGAAGTTCGTGTTTCATTTTTTCACTCTCTCAATAT
>DATDXH010000072.1:0-6913 GCA_035289405.1 archaeon
TGATAAACGTGTCGGGCGGCGTTGACATAACAATAAGGGACTGCCAGAAGATTGTAGAAACAGTGGCTACACGCCTAAATCCTGACGCGAAGATAATATGGGGAGCGCAAATAATCAAAGAATTGGGCGACTCCATAAGAACCATGCTCGTAATAACGGGCGTAAATTCTCCGACACTTTTCAGTCCTCAAAAAACGTACATAAAAGAGAAGAAGAAGGACATAGAGAAGATGTTCGGCATAGACTTCATAGAGCGATAAGCATGGGAAATGGTAGTTCGATTCTACAGCACACTAGCCTGGCATTCACACGGTTATTTGTTCTTAAATCTTTTCCTTCAATAAAACCTTATGGGAATCAAGAACTTCATAGAGCGTGTCAGGCGCATTCTGCTTGTCGCATCAAAGCCGGATAAGGCCGAGTACAGACAGACAGTAAAAATAACCGGCCTGGGATTTGTCGTTATAGGCGTCGTTGGTTTCCTTATATTCATAGGGGTTCAATTGATAGGTGGACTTTAACCCTTTTCTTCTCTGGATGACGCAAAGCGTCTTTCGGTTAAGAAAAGCCCTACTGGAAAAGAAAAATATTACAAAATGTAAAACAAAACGTATGTAATTATTCGAGACCGGGAGTCGAGTCTAAGCCCTTTCTTGGGGTGAGATCTAGACCTTCTTTCGGGAAAGAAGGGATCGATAGTGATAGCAACAATAAGAACGACTACCGGAAGAGAAAATGTGGTAATAGACTCGCTTACTACAAAGATTCAGAATGAGAAGCTGCAGATAAAATCTATATTTCACCCGGAAGATCTTAGAGGTTACATATTCGTGGAAGGTGAGCCTGAAGAGATAGAAGCGACTGTAAAGAGCGTTCCGCATGTTCGCGGTTTTATCAACAAAGATGTCCCAATGGTCCAGCTCGAGCGTTTCCTGATAGCGGAAAAAAGCGAAGTCAAATTCAATGTCGGGGATGTTGTTGAGATAATAGGCTCGCCGTTCAAGGGTGAAAGAGCAAAGATATCCCGCGTTGATGAGACGAAGGGCGAGATAACAGTCGAGTTTTTGGAAGCTGCGATACCAATACCTGTAACAATTTCAGTCAATTCGGTAAGAATGCATGAGAAAAAGAGGGAATAAAATATGAATAGACGATTTTTATTGCGTTTGGGTGTTCTTGGTATTGGTGCTGCTGTTTCATTAGTTGCATATGGTTTGTATGATGATAGAAAATTATCAGATGGCGTGATAAGGATTACAGAAATCGATAGATGGTCTAGAGATGGTATGAGTTGCTATAACAAAGACGTAAATTCTGATGGCGTATTTGAGTCTTACTGCAGAGATATGAAGACTAAATTTGTATACGAAGTTAAAAGGGACTCCAAAAATGAATGGGTTGTAAAGAGGGTTGAATAATTATGTCAAAAGAAAAAGTTGATGCTTTAGTAAAAGGCGGTCAGGCCACACCTGCCCCGCCTCTCGGACCGTCCATATCGCCTTTGGGTGCGAATGTGATGGATGTAGTCAAGGAGATAAACGAAAAGACAAAGGCCTTTGCCGGTATGGAAGTTCCTGTCAAGATTCTAATTGATACTGATACGAAAAAATTCACTGTAAATGTAGGAACTCCGCCTGTGACTGCGATGATCAAAAAGGAACTGAAGACTGAGAAGCTTGCAACGGTAGGCGAGGATAAAATAAGAAAAAGTCCTGGCAGTATAAGTCTTGAGGCAGTCATCACCATAGCAAAGAGCAAAGACTCAATAAGGGGCAACACAACAGCAAAAGTGAAGCAAGTCCTCGGTACATGCCAGAGCTCTGGCGTGATGGTTGACAACAAAAGCCCGAAAGATGTTATACAGGAAATAAACGAAGGAAAAATAAAGATTGAGTAAGCATGTGGTAAGTAATTTCTTCGCTATACGCAGGATTAATTATCTGGCAACTGCCAATTTCTAGGTCCGAAACGACGTATGCATTTCCAATGGTTATCAATTACTTCTGTAATTCCCTCGTAATTTGATAAATTTTTCTGCCAACTTTAAGAGCTTTCGAGCACTTTTTAAGTTATGAAATACGACGGCGTCCTTATAGCGCTCTACATACTGGCGCTAATCGTGGTTGCTAGGACGTTTTTTGATACAATTGGTTTGACAATCGTCATAGTATTGCTGATTCTCATGATGGTAGTCCAAAAATCAGGCCTTGAAAAAATGATAAAGTCGGTAGAAAGGGATAAAGACAATAAACTAGGTGAAATATTGGCAAAGGTAGACGATGTTGCTAAAAAGGTTGATAATTTCAAAGACGATGTAAACAGACAGGTTGTTTTTGTCGACAACAAAGTGGCTGATCTTCGGCATTTCGTGGAAGTAGAGGTGCAGAGTGTGCATGGAGAACTTTCACGACAAGTTGTTGCATTGGAAGACAGGCTAAACGAACTAAAACAGAGTATGTCTTCAGCTGTCGGCTCGCTGGACGACAGAATAAGGGTAGAAGAAATCAAAGAAGAAAAGGAAGAAAACACGGATGAAGAGGCCTTTTAGATGGACAAAACAAAAAACACTTTCAACGTTAATGAAAAAGGATATTTCATAGGTACTAGGAGAGAAGATCGCGTTAAACCTCTTAGTCGGTATCTTGATACGTACGGTGATGCTCTTAATGCATTTAGGCGCGGCTGGCCAAGAGGGGCTGCAATTTATCGTGTAACTGGAATGACCGCCTGCAGACTTCCTAAGCCCGAAGATTAGCCTTTTAATACTTTATCCTCAAAGTACAATAACCCGATGGATGGATGAAATATGATTAAAAGACGTTCGAAGAACGTCATGCGATTCTTATTTCTTTCCGTCGAATACTGATGCCATTCAGAAGGTTAGTTCGGCAGCAGGAGGGTTTTAATGAGAAAAGACACAGGCATAAAGCTTGACGACGCTATCAAAAAAGCTAGAGAAGGCGAAAAGAAGAAATTCACTCAGACGGTAGACCTTATAATTAATCTTAGGAACATAGACCTCAAGAAGCCGGAAAACAAGTTCTCCAAGGACATACTGCTTCCGAACGGCCGCGGCAAGGACGTCAGCGTTTGCATAATTTCAGATACTATGAAGGACGGCATCGGCAAAGCTGACATAGAAGAGTTTTCAAGAAGCAAATCTGCTGCAAAGCAGTTTACCAAGAAATACGACTTCTTTCTGTGCGAAGCGCCTCTCATGCCTCTCGTAGGTAAGATACTTGGCCGTTATCTTGGGCCAAAGGGAAAGATGCCCAAATTGCTGCCGCCTGGAAAAGACCCTAAATCCATGGTTGACGATACAAAGAAATCGGTTAGGGTGAATTTGCGCGACGCACCGACAATACAGATCGCAATAGGGTCGGAGGACATGCAGGATACGCAGATAAAAGAAAATGTTGAAAAGGTCATTGAAGAAGTAAGGAAGTCACTGCCGGCTAAAGCACAAATCAGGAACGCTTACATCAAAACTACAATGGGTAAGCCGGTAAAGATAGGTGTTGCATAATGCTTAAACAAGAAAAACCGAAACATGTCGACGATCTGACAAGCATGCTGGAAAACTACTCAGTTATAGGCATGCTTAATATGCACAAGATGCCAGCTCGCGCGCTGCAACAGATGCGGGAGAGCATGAGAGGTCAGGCAGTAATAAAGATGAGCAGAAGATCGATGCTGAAGAAGGCGATGCAAAAGTCCTCAAAGAAGAACATAAAGATGCTGGAAGATAAAATGACAAAAGTTCCTGCATTGCTGCTCACAAATGAAAACCCGTTCAGGCTTTTCAAGCTGCTCAAGGAGAACAGGACGCCGGCGGCTGCCAAAACGGGCGACGTTGCTATTAAGGACATAACAATACAAAAGGGCGCCACACCATTGCCGCCTGGTCCTTCGATATCGACACTGCAAAAAGTCGGTCTAAAGACGTCTGTGCAGGCCGGAAAGATAAACGTCATGGCGGACAAGGTTGTATGCAAAGCCGGCGAAAAAGTGACAACGGAGGTTGCCGACGTCCTCAGCCTGCTAAAAATGGAGCCGATGGAAATTGGCATGGATCTTTCATACGTATTAGAAGATGGCACAGTATACGGAAAAGACGTGCTTGATGTCAGTGTTGAAGATTACATAAACGATCTTACAAGATGCGTGATAGAAGGTGTCAACCTTTCTGTTAACACGGGATACCCGACAAGGCTTACTGCCCCTATAATGTTGCAGAAAGCTTTCATGGAAGCAAAGACGCTTGCCACAGACAGAGATATCATAGAAAAGGATTTCATCAAAGACGTTATAGCGAAAGCTGAAAGATCTGCCAAAGCATTGGAAGGGAAGGTTGGCAGTTAAAGGGAAATAAGGAGAAATGACCCAAAGCATTTCGATGGTTCATACTTGGAGGAGAAAAAAATGAATTACGTATATTCGGCCCTACTGCTTCACAGCGCCGGCAAAGAAGTCAACGAAGAAAATGTTAAAAAAATCGTTGGCGCTGTTGAAACTCCGGACGAAGCTAAGGTGAAAGCACTTGTTGCTGCACTAGATGGCGTTGACATAGCTGATGTTATCAGCAAAGCTGCAATGCCAACTGCTGCTGTAGCCGTTGCTGCGCCCGCACAGTCTGCTGAGAAGAAGGAAGGCCCAAGCGAAGAAGAAGTCGAGAAACGCGCTGAGGAAGCCGCTGGTGGTCTTGCCAGTCTTTTCGGTTAGAGATTTTTGAGATTTTTTATTTTAAATCTACTTTTTCTAAGTATAGCTAGGTATATTTATGGAAATAAGAAATGCAAGAACTGGTGATGTAGACAAACTAGTTTCGTTCTTGAAACAGACAAAAATGTATAATAAGTATATAGACAAGAAATCGATTATAACAAATAAAATACTGTACGATAGAGAATCAATTATAATAGCAAAAAATGAAGCTAAAATAATAGGTACAATTTTTTTGATATTTGATCCGTGGAAATCTCATATCCACCATTTCATCGTAAGTGAAAATTACAGGAACAATGGCATAGGTACAAAGCTTCTTGCCAAGGCCGAGAAAGTTCTCAAAAAAAGAAAATGCACACTAGCTACATTGTCCATTGATAAGGGCAATGAGGTTGTTATAAAATTCTACAGAAAAAGGAATTGGACGCATTTAACTTATAAATCCACAAACCTGGAAAAGGATCTATGATATGTTAACTGACAGGGAAGCGAAGAAAAAATATATCGGGGAATTTCATAAAAACCCCGACAAATACTACGCAACGGAATATTTGAAAAGTCAAGGATTTTCGCGCCATTCTTGTAGCAAATGTCACAGACCATTTTGGTCAGTAGAAGACAGAAATGTTTGTGGTGATCCGGCCTGCGGCACCGTACCATTCTCATTCATCGGCAACACTCCTGCTAAAAATACCCTAGATTATATTGAAGTCTGGAAAAAATTCTCTGCGATGTTCAAGAAGTTCGGCTACACCCCGATAAAACGTTACCCCATAGTCGCTAGATGGAATCCTACGATGGAGTATACAAACGCTTCCATAGCGGCGTTCCAGCCGTATGTTATATCAGGCGAGGTTGAGCCACCGGCGAAAAAGCTGGTGATACCGCAGCTTTGCTTCCGCACTGTTGACATAGACAATGTAGGAATTACTGGCAGTCACAATACGGTCTTCTGCATGATAGGCCAGCATATGTTCGTGCCGCCGAAAGAATGGAACCAGAATCTTGTATTCGAGCATATTCATACGTGGCTCAAGAAAGGTCTCGGTCTGCCGAACAGTGAGTTGACATTTCACGAGGATGCATGGGCCGGTGGAGGTAACCTAGGTCCGTGCATGGAATTTTTCTCGCGCGGCTGTGAGCTTGGCAACCAAGTCTACATGATGTACGAGCAGACAGACGACAATATCAGACCGCTTGACCTAAAAGTTCTCGACATGGGTTTGGGTCAGGAAAGAAACGCCTGGTTCTCGCAAGGTGTTAATACTGTTTATGACGCTGCGATGCCAACTGTTATTTTTCATTTGCTGAAGAAGACCGGATTGAAAACAGATCACACTCTCGTTGGAAAATATGTACCTTACGCAGGTCTGCTAAACATTGATGAAGTAGACAACATAAACGACGCGTGGCGCAAGGTTGCGAAAAAAACCGGATACGATGTAGAAGTATTGAAACAAAACATACTACCATTAGCAGGTCTTTATTCAGTAGCAGAACACAGCCGTGCACTGCTTATAATGTTCAATGACGGAGCGCTGCCTGCCAACGTCGGTGATTCTTACAATCTAAGAATAATCTTGCGCCGCATGCTTTCTTTTGTTGATAAATACTCATGGAAGATAGACGTGGAAAAACTTTTCGAATTACACGCAAAATATCTCAAGCCTCAATATCCAGAGCTTTCTGAAAATCTCGAGAACGTAAAAAAAATATTTAATGTAGAGAAAGAAAAATACCTTGCTACTAGGGAAAAGGCAAAACAAACCGTGTCAAGAATAATTACCAAGGACATGAAGTCTGAAGATTTACTGCAACTTTATGATTCTCAAGGCATACCACCCGAACTTATTATAGAAGAATCAAAAAAACTGGGAAAAGTTATAGAAGTTCCTGATAATTTCTACTCTCTTGTATCTGAGATGCACAAGAAACAAGAACAGAAACATGCGACCAAAAAAAATATAGATGTGGATTTTGGAGTGCTCCCCGACACAAAGGCATTGTATTTTGACGACCACAAACTCTCAAGATGTGCAGCGAAGGTCCTGAAAATAATTGATAATTATGTAGTTCTGGATCAGACAGTGGCCTATCCGACATCGGGCGGCCAGTTGCATGACGTGGGAAAAATCAACATGGAAGAATTTGTAGACGTATTCAAGCACGGCGCTCTCATCGTGCATAA
>DATDXH010000073.1:0-6078 GCA_035289405.1 archaeon
AGGCTCGCACGCTGTGTGAGTCTCAACAGATTGAACATCAACAGATCGTCGGGGCACCAGCTCTTTTTCTGGATCCCTTTTTACTAATGTTCTCGTCCATTAAAGGTAGTACGACAAGGAAGGGTAGGTGTAAACGATGAGAAAAAAGTCAAAGAAATTTTCTGATGGCCAAATGAATCCAAGCCAGTACAGGGCAAAAAGGGAAGAACGTAAAAGGGACCTTCGTCTTAGAAGAAAAGCGTAAAATCATATCTTCATAATTTCTGCCTTCTTTAGAGCCTTTTTCACGAGTGACGCTATTTTCAGCTTCTTTTCCATGACCGCTACTGTTTTTGTATCTGCATGGGTAGCCGGATGCTTGCCGATCAGGACGGAGCAGCAGTCCGTGTATGGCTTGATGGAAGTTTCGTACGTTCCTATTGCCTTGGCATGATTTATTATTTCGTTCTTGCTGGAGCCTATCAGGGGCGAAAATATCGGCAGCTTTATCGGCTCGTATATGACATTCAAATTCTGTAGTGTCTGCGAAGCCACCTGCGCCACACTGTCGCCTGTAACCAAACCGAGTGCTTTCTCCTTTTTTGCGACCTCTTCGGCGATTTGCATCATGAGCCTGCGGTAGAGGAGCATCCTATATTTAGGCTCCTTCATCGTCTTCTTGATTATTTCCTGCTGGACTTCCTTGAAAGGCACCATGTAAACCATTGAACTGTTTTGGTATAATGACATTATTTTGATCAGGTCTTTTATTTTATTTATGAACGGGTCATAATTATGGAAGTGAACAAAGACAACACGGCAGCCGCGGGTCATCATTTTGTAGGCCGCCACAGGCGAATCTATGCCGCCGGATATCAAACATACGACCTTTCCGGCCGAGCCGACGGGCAGGCCTTCTATACCACCCCTCTTGTCGGCGTATATGTAAGCTTTCTCGGCTATCTCGACAAATATCTCCACGTCAGGCGTGTGCAAGTCGACTTTCATTTTTGTCGCCTTTATCACAACGCCGCCGAGAAGCCTGTTGAGCTGCATGGAATCGTACTTGAATGACTTGTTGGACCGGCGCGCAGTTATTCGGAATGTCTTCTTTGTAAGGGCGGAGCCCTTTGCGGGTTTGCGCGTGTTCTGCTTGTGCCACATCTTGGATGCCGCTGCGACGGCCTTCTTTATCTTTTCGAAATCGAGCGCTATTTCTTCGCCTACTGCAAACGAAGAAATGCCTGGGATACGGCTGAGCTTTGGAATATCCTTTGCAGTGAAATCCCTTAGAATCATCCGTCCTCTCTGGCGCTCAACCTTGCATTTAATGGAGCGCTTTATGTTCTTCATCAGCTTCTTCTCAAAAAAACGGCGGTTGCCGCCCTTTATTCCTATTTCTCCGTAGTGAACAATTGCGCATTTCATGGACTTAGTATGGAAATTAGGTTTTAATAGTGATCAAGACCATAATTAATTATCGTAATTCCTTTGTAATTGGTGAGCACATGAAGAAAATACTAGGAATCTTAACGGGACTAGCCTTAGCCGTTCCAGTGACATTTGCACAGACCGCCGAACCCACGCCCATGCAGCTCGTCTGGTCAATATTTGCGGTCGCCGCCATCGTGCTCCTTTTCACCATATATCATTTGCATCTTGAAGGCAAGAGCAAGAAAAGATGATAATAATTTCTAGTTTTTAAGCCCTTACATACAATTCATAGGCATGTTTCTCTATAATACGCTTACCAGAAAGAAGCAGCGTTTCACGACCAAGGGGCGAAATGTGCTGCTCTACACATGTGGGCTTACTGTTTACGACTACGCTCATATCGGCAACCTGCGATCTTTCATATTTGAGGACCTTCTCCGACGCGTGCTGGAAATGAACGCCTTCAAAGTAAAGCACCTGCAGAACTTCACTGACGTCGGTCACTTGACCAGCGACGCTGACGAGGGTGAGGATAAGATGAGCTTGGGGGCGGAGCGCGAGCACAAGACGGCGTGGCAAATAGCTGAATTCTACATAAACGCTTTCAAGGACGATGTCAAGGCATTGCATATCAAGGAACCTACGATATGGGCCAAGGCAACCGACAACATAGAGGAAATGATCGAGCTTGTCAGAAAACTGGAGAAGAAGGGCTTCACGTACAAGACGGAGGACGGGGTTTATTTTGACACTTCCAAGTTCAAAAATTACGGCAGGCTTGCCAACCTAGACATAAAAGGTCTCAAGGCAGGCGCGCGTGTAGCAATGAAGGGGAAAAAGCACCCAACGGATTTCGCATTGTGGAAATTCTCACTTGACAGGAAAAGGGATATGGAATGGGACTCGCCTTTTGGCCGCGGATTCCCTGGATGGCATATTGAATGCAGCGCGATGGCGATGAAATATCTTGGAGAGACGATAGACATACACTGCGGCGGCGTGGACCACATACCTATACACCATACAAACGAGATCGCACAGAGCGAGGCGGCCACTGGGAAGAAGTTTGCAAATTTCTGGCTTCACAATGAGTTTCTCTTGGTCGATGGAAAGAAGATGTCAAAATCACTTGGGAACTTCTACACGCTTCGTAGCCTTGTTGAAAAGGGTTTTTCGCCGCTCGCGTTCCGATACCTGTGCATGTCCGTGCACTACAGGAGCCAGATGAACTTTACCCTAGAAGCTTTGCAGGACGCTGAAAATACAGTGAAAAGCATCAACGATTTTGTATTCAGGCTGGGCGGCGGCACGTCTGAAAACGCCAAAGGCGTCAGTCTACCTGCCAATAAGAAGATCGAGACGGCCCTCAAGGAGGCAAAGGAGAACTTCGTGAAGGCAATTAATGATGACCTTGACACGCCAAACGCGTTTGCCGCTCTCTTCGGGCTGATGAAAATAGTCAACAGGGAAATTGATAATGAAAAAGCTGACAGGAAGACGCTGAAGATAGTCAAGGAATTCTTCAGCGAAATAAATGAGATATTGGATGTAATAGAGGAACAAACAATTTCTCTAAGCCAGGACGAGAAGAAGCTTGTATCGTTGCGCGAACAATTCCGTAAACAGAGGGATTTCAAAGCGGCTGATGAAATACGCAACCAGCTGAAGTTCAAGGGCATAGTGCTTGAAGATACGCCTGAAGGCGTAAGGGCGAGAAGGGTTCCAAAATAAATATCTGCGGCTTAAAAGCCGCAGTATTTTTGCACGAATGGAAGTAAAATATACGTCCTGAAGGACGGGGTATTAAACCCATTCGATGCAATAAAAGTGGGAAAATATTACAATTTAGACAATTCTTTTTCAAGTTCTTTTGGCTTGATTTTTATCCACACTATTCCTGATTCTTTGACTTTTTCCGTAAATGTCCAGATGTCAAGCTTTGCAATTTCGGCCGCCTTTGAGAGTGATATATTACCCTTTTCTAACAACTTTAGTGCTTTCGCTTCTCTTCACACCTTTAGTATATCTGATTTTTTCTTTTTCATAAAATTCACTTTTTTGTATCCAGAAATTAATAGGTCAAAGGTATAAGGATCATATCATTCTCTATTTTTGGTTTCTTTGTTTTTCCGTTTCTGACAAATTCCATTATGCCATAGTTTTCTAATATGCTTAAGTCTCTTGACACAGCTTCTATTGGGCGCTTGACAAGCCTGGCTAGATTGCTAACAGATTTAGGATTGCTTTCTCTTATTGTTCTGATTAAGTTCATCCTGCTTGGTGTAAGAACTTTTTCCAACGTGTTTTTACCTAGATTGATGACAAGAACTTTGCTTGGAGATAGTTCAGGGTTTTCCAGTGCGAAGTCTATCATCCTGCTGACCATTTTATCTATTTTATTCATTATATTTCACCTCTCTTTTTGGCATCCTTAAAATTTTTTACGTATCTTTCATAGTTCTCGAATACTTCTTTTTTCTTTTTTACAAATGCAACATTATAATTCATGTTGAACGGGAGTGGCTTCGGTGATATCCAAAATTTTTGTTCATGCAAATATCCATGTTTTGTATCAACCCTGTAAATGTCAACAGTTTTTTCATCTTCCAAAAGACTGATATTGATTGCAAAATCTGTTATTTTTCCCTTTTCTCCCTTTTCTATTACCCATCTGAAATCAAGCCTCGCTACATTACCCTCCTGCAAATCCTTTATTTCAATTATATGAAATTCTTTTCCCATCTCATCATCTGACTTTTTATGTTAATTGATATATAAAGTTAACTATTTAAGTCTTCTAAGACTATGATTTTTATGCCCGAACGCTCAAGAAACAAGCCTGAATGGCAGCTGAAAATAGCGAGAGAAAGGATAGGCATTCTTTTTGACGAAGCTGCAAAAGTCAAGGACAAGAAACTGCAAAGCAGGTATATGCAGCTTGCCAAGAAAATAGGCATGAGGTACAATGTCAGGCTGGAAAAGAAGAAGAGCATGTTTTGCAAGAAATGTTTTTACTACTTTGGCAGCGACGTAAGCAGGCGGCTGAAGAATGGCACAATAATAATAAAGTGCCCCGGATGCGGACGCGTCTCACGGCAGATCTACAAGTAAGCCTTTTCTTGCCAGTGAAAAGACGTACTTCGTACGTCAGTCATATCGAAAAATCTTGATCAAAAAGAAGATCTATTATCAATGTGGCTCATTACTACTCACCGATTTCAGAGGACAATTATATTTTTACCGCTGTAATTCATCTATTTTTTTACTGATAAATTTTAACAAATCTTCGTCCAGCTCGCTTATGACAATCTTTATCTTGCTTGTAAAATCTCTGGCATTATTCACAATAGTGTCTTTCTCTCTATAGTTTATGGAAACTCCGTACTGGACAGTTTCTCTTGCCCGCTTAATTTTCCAGAGGTAATTTACATACTTTTTCTCTATTGTCACAGCCTCAATCTTGTCTTTCCTTTCTTTAATTTGGTTGAATTTGCCCAGAAGTTCCTTGCTTATATGTTCGCCGAAAAAATATTCCAGTATTGCAACAGTAGTTGTGTGGTCTTTGCTTTCCAGTCCTATCTTTGCTAGCAGCGCCAGAGCAGAGTGGTACATTGCATAATAAGCCGTGATTACTGTCCAGTCTTCATGCCCAAGCTTATTCAGGTCAGTCATCACCATGAGATTGTGATCTGCCTTGTTTATGTGGCTTCTGCTTAGATTGTCATTAGGCTTTGATATTCGTAATCCCCTTTCGCTCTTTCCTCTTTTCAAAGCATTCAAAATCATGTCTTTCGGTCCCACCCAAACACCATCCTCACAAAATTCTCCGCTCCAAACAAGACATAATGATTCGTTATAACTTCTTTGATAATTTCTTTGCCTTTTTGTCTCTTAAACTCGCTAGGGGTCATCATAACAGCATTTATTTCTTTTCCATATCTTGCGTACGATTCCTTTGTTGCCTTGTCTATATTGATTTTCCTTCTAGTCACAACCAGAATGTCTATGTCGCTTTCTTTTGTCGCATTATTTTTTGCGTAAGAGCCAAATAGAGCTGCTGTTATTATGCTTTCAGGATTTAGGGATTTGATAAAATTTTCTAGCAACAATTTTATTTCCCTGTTTTTACTGTAAAATTCGTTCATGCTTTCAATCTCACTTAACTGCAATAACACGGTCGTCTTTTCGTTTTTCAAATTTAATGAACAGAGATATGAGTTGCCTGCCTTGTTTTTTATCACCACACCATCTTTGGCTAGTCTGCCCATTAGTCTATGGACAAATGAGTAGTATTCGTTCAAAGACTTGGCTATTTCATTTATTGTAAAAGCTCTATCTATATTTTTAGACAGGAAATTTACTATTTTTAACCTTAGTTCCATATTATCACTTTCTGTGATAGTATTATCACTATTAATGATATATATAAAGTTTTCTCCTTGAAGTAATGTTCGATTTCAAACTGGGCCGCGGCCGTATCTCAAGGCAGATCTACAAATCGTAATAATTTCTTATTATGTTTGCAACTTCTATTAATTCCGCTTCAGTTGAGGTTTTCGGCTTCTCTGATATGTATGTCTTTTCCTTCCCGTCGTCTTTTTTTCTTGGGATTATATGAAGATGAAAATGTTGCACATTTTGCCCGGCGGATTCGCCTTCGTTCCA
>DATDXH010000074.1:0-2856 GCA_035289405.1 archaeon
CGAACCTTACGCGCCAAAGCCCAACGTGCGTTCAGTTGCTGCCCACTATTTTCCACCCGGCGTAGTAGCGTTTACAGTGCCGGAAGACGGTGAAGTTGCGATGCCGCCAATAGAGCGCGTGCCATACGAAAATGGAGTGCATTCATGGAGATTTGTTCTGGACCACGAATTAATGCATAGTTACATACACAAGGCGAGCGGCATACAGAATGAACGTGGCATAAACGACCACGTCGCCGGTGAATTAAGGGGAAAATATGGAAATACCGGATTTCCTTTTGCTAGTTACTAGTGGCGGACCAGCTTTGCACAAAAAGTATCTGTCTACCTTTATATAGCCAAAACAATCCTTATTGTGAGTAGATACGTCTAAGAGCATCTGCAATTATTCTCGAAGTGCCTTCTGGATTATCTCGTAAAGTTTTATTAATTTCCAATTGAAAAGAAGCATCATATGTTCCAGCATGCCATTGTATACCATTGGATCTACTCCAAGCGGCTTTGTATTCACCTATTCCTGTTCTAAATCTTTGGTCAACTGAAGCTAAACGTCTATCAAAATCTGCTTGTAATTGTCTCATTTCTTGCCTAGTTCCCCTTACAACACCAGTATTAGCACCTGCCTCAGGATGTTTATCTGTTGTTCCATTTGTTCCTTTTAGCGAAGTTCCATCATATTTGAGGCCACATCCAATATCAATAGCAAGAAAATCAGGTCTGTCTTCCATGCCATGGATATACGCAACTACTGCACGCCTGTCATGACCAAATCTTCGAGCATCTTCTGCGTATGCACGAATATCGTTATAAAATTCACTCATTTCTGATTTCTTGCCATCCCACACATATCTGTTGCGATTCCAACTAAGACGATTGAAATCTTCGACATTAGAACCATCAGATATTGCCCTGCTATTTCTCGGTTTAACAAATTCGTTATTTACAACTCGATATGCTTTCAAAAGATAAGCTATGTTATTAGAAATCGGCCCTGTGTTAATGTCGTCACCTGCTGCATGTGGGGCTACAATTACAAACTTGGATTCTCCAGAATCTTTCGCCCCGTAAGATGTAATGACCATACTTTACTATTCTATTTCGGAGTATATAAAGATTCACTACTTTAAAGTAATTAATAATAGAAAGCTTTATAAACTCTGTGAGGTAATTAATTAAATGCAAAACGAATACAGAGATTCTTGGGTTTCAAGACAAGACGGTAAACTTGCTGAAAGAGAAAATGGACCAAGGAAATAATTTACAAAATGATAGTTCAGGAGTTACAGAAGTTGGTAGAATTGGGGTTTTTGGTGAAAAGAAACCCTCAATGAGGAAAATAAATTAGAGATGATAATTATGAGTAAAGTTTCCGAATGGGTAAATAGAAACAAGAAAGCACTAGGTTACGCTGTTGGTGGCACAGCTGCTGCTGTAGCTACGCATTTTGGATTAGATACAAGGGCTTTCCATGGTCAAAGCATTTACGATATGACCGATTCGACGGCGAGATTTACCCCTTATTTATTTACTGCGCTATCATACGGTAGAGCGCTTGAAATAACGGCCGAAGGTAAAAAAGGCAGGGCGCTTACAACCGGAGAAAGAATGTTTAATTATGGAATAGGTGCACTTGTGGCATCAGGCTTATGGGAAGGCGTTGAAAACCTTTCTTCAATAGACAGTGCATACAGGGTTATGCATGGCGTAGCAGACAGTCTTGGTCATGGTGACTACATAAAAAGCGAGTTCCCGGGCAAAGGCATGGCAAGTATTGGTGACGCTGCTATAACATTAGCAGCTACAGAATTATTCGCTGCTGCAAAGAAAGATCCTGATATTTGAGGTGTGTAAAAATGCAAGATAAAATACAAATAAATGAGCAGTTTCCAAGACCTGTACGTGTCAATGACGTAGCTCGTCCTGGTCAGTACATCAACAAGAACTATACTGGCGAGCCTAAAGCAAGACGCAACGGATATCTAGGAGCTGTAATTGCTGGTGGATTAACAATCGCTACCCTTATTGCAGCGGGCAGAGAGCTTGCAAACCATAAATACGACGGTCCGTGGGGTCCAATGCATAGAGCTGAAGGCAAATACCTTTGGAATGAAGTGGGCTATCACAAACTGCCTGGTGACAAGAGAGACTGGATCTATATAGTTAAAAATGATCCTCAGAATAAGGATGCGCTCAAAGACGGTTATCAACAGGGTGACATGATTAGGGTCCCTGAGCCAGACAAAAAGTAAAACTTTCTTAATTCTAGAAAAAATTTTACACTGGTATGAATGCTGCTATCATTCCGGGCACGCCGACCATCGATAGAGCCAGATAGACGATAAACGCTACGGCCGCTGCTTTCAGTCTGCCTGCACGGCTGCCTTTTAGCAGAACTTCGCCCAGCGCTATCCATACGATAAGCGGAACTATTATTCCTGCGAATGGAATGCTTATGCCTGCAAATGCGAATACGAGTGGAACTATCAGATAGGCAATAAATCCCATGATGAAGCTGTTCCTCACCGCCATTTCATGCGCCAAAAATTTCTCTGTAACAAGCAGCACAGCCGTTATCACCACGACGTCTATGAGAAGGCCGATTATGCCTCCTAGCGAGAACGGTATCAGTGTGAAAAGGTCAGCCATGTTATAACTTGTACAAACCTGATATTTAAACTTCTTTTGACAATTACTTTCTATGCCGGAGATAACAAAGGCCATGGATCAGGGCCGGTTTGTTGTCTGGATTGACGACAAGACTTCTGCACTGACTCCGGAATATATAGAAGCTCATTTTGTCGCAATCGTCGATTCGTTGGAAGAGGGTTATGATCTTTGTGCGCAGCTGCAGGACGA
>DATDXH010000075.1:0-2952 GCA_035289405.1 archaeon
CTATAAATAATTTCCTTCTTAATTAGTTATTATGAAAATCATGAGGAAAAAACTGAAGAAGACAATCGTAAAGTGCATGAGGTGCGAACAGACCTTCTCAACGTGGAAGGCATTGAAAGTTCACAGCCATGGTCACCTAGACACGCTGCGAGAAATAAAGATGTTGCAGCACGGCCACATACCAGACGAAACAAAAATGGGCGCGGGCTTCAAAGGCAAGAACAAGATTATTATTTCTTAACTAACCCTTTTTCTTAAGAAGAAAAAGCCCTACTGGAAAAAGAATATATTACTAATTATGGCTCGTTGGCACTCGCTTTAGGCTGGAACGTAATTTGGAACTGCTGTGCCGCCCAGATAGTTTCCTATCTTTCTGAATCCTGCTTTTGCTGCCTGCCATCCGAATCTTGCTATAGGCTTGTAAAGTGGTTCTCTGTGCGCATCAGCCAAAAATCCTCTATGGCCTTTTCCAGAAGGACCTTCGTACACCTCGTCCGCTAATTCGGACAAACGCCATGCGAGCTGATAGGTTGATGCTTTTGGGTTTGCGGCTTCTACAAATGCGGCTTCGTCATGCTTTCCGAGTCTCCTCTTTACCTTGTACCGACCTCTTGTTGTAACAGATTCAGCTGCAATACGTCCCTTTTCTGTAATTTCTTCACCCTTTAACATGCCTGCTGACATGACGTGATAATCCTCATGGTTCGTAACGTCTTTTGCATATCTTCGGATAAAATCAAGTGTCCATTCTTTCGATTTTTTGTATTTTTCTGCGATGGCCATTCCAACCTGGGCTATATACGGGCTTATCCGCATCTTAACGGCTTTGCCTTGTGGTGTTATGTGAGTAACGCCGAGCGCGCCTGGTTGCAGTGGGCCTATTTCAATTGGCATATATTTTAGCGTATTTACATCAGGTTCGAAACCCAATGTGTCTTTTACGTAAGGAGCCTCGGCTAGGCTGGTTCTTCTACCTTCCCTTACACCTGCTACAAGTGCTTGCATCGCAGCTTCTTCGTATGACATAATTACCAATCATTAGTTAAACGCCCTGCTTTAATACTTTACCCGCTTTTAAGCGTTGTGTGACGCATTAACCTACATAACCAAAACGGAGAGTTGGGTCGGTTACTATTTTTGACTTATCCTGTAAAGTTCTTTGAGTTCTGCCAGAGTAAGCTGGTGCACCTTTTTGTCACCGAATTTTCCGGCCTTGGAATATTTGGATACATTCTTGTTCGGCTTCAATCCGGAGACAAAAGACCAGAAACCGTCGTCCAGCAGCTTCTTCTGCTTCATCACAACGATAGAAGATGGAACGGCGGTTGGATAAAACGCATTTGCATGCACGGTTTTTATTATTTTTATATCAGCCAGCTCGGACATCACAAGGCCCAGACGCTCTTTTGATACCAGCTTTTCGGCGAATTCCTTCTGCACTATCATGACCACTATTTCCCACTTGTGCCTGAAAAATTCGAGCGTTAGCCGTTGAGATAATGAATATGGTATGTTGGATACTATCTTGTTGAACGGGGTACCATTAGAAGACGGTTTTGCGGGCTTTTTGCTATCCATGCCTATCCCTTCTTTTTGATTATTTTTGCCTCTTAGCGATTCGAGAAACTCCAGAGCGTCACCCAGCACGACCTGCGTGTTTGGCATATTCTTTAGCACATGAGAAAACGCATAATCCTTCTCGACTGCAATCACTTGGGCTCTTTTCGAGACGAGTATAGTAAGGTTGCCTATACCTGCGCCGACCTCGAGCACGACGTCTTTTTTCGTTAGCTTTGCCAGTTCTACTTCCTCATTCAAAATTATGTCGTCGTGGAGAAAATACTGGTCAAGTTTAGGATTAGGCGTTACTTTCGCTATAGCCAGAAGCTGCTTAATGTTCATGAATAGAAATTAATCAGAAAATTATTAAACACGTTCATTCAGGTCTCATATGCTCGTCCAGTTCCATTCCTGAAGATTTTCTTACAAACCCGAACTTTTCGTAGAATGGCATGTTTGCTTCATTACCTTCCCATGCGAATAGACCTATAGATACGTAGCCCTTGTTTTTGACTTTCTTGATAAGTGCCTGTATAATTGCCGAGCCTATGCCATGTCTTTGATAACTCGGATGAACGCCTATATCGTAGAACATGCACATCACGCCGTCTTCCATTATACGGCCTGTGCCAACTAAATTATCTCCATCCCAGGCTGTCAGCATAAAATAAGATTTAGAAAGGACTTCTTTCCATTTGGCCGAACCCCTTGGTCTCCAACCTATAGATTTCCAAAGCACGTCCAGTTTCTTTACATCTAAGTTTGTTCCTTCTCTGTATTCAACTTTCATAATTACATGAATGAGAAAGAGTTTTTAAACCCTGTATTTTCCAACTCTCTTTATGACGTCGCTGTGCGTCAGTAGCATTGAGCGGCAGCAGTATCTGTCTAATCCCAGATCGTCGAGGACTTTCCCGGGCTGTTCGCCCTTGTCGATGCGTTCCTTGAACTTCTCCCAGAGCCCTGCTACAGGCTTACCGCATGAGAAAGCAACGGACCGGTATGATCACATTACCACCTCGTTTATAATTATTTTCATAGTTATCAACATTATCTTGCGTTTATAGCTCTACAGGTTAAAAATCAGGATATTATAAACCTGTGAGCTATATGTGAACAAGTAAAAATCATATCCAGAATCTTTACTTGTTTAACTATAATCTACTAATTTCATCCTCTAGTTGAGCATGATACATTTCCAATGCTCTATTTAAAGGAATTCCGTGATATCGACTACCGAATGCTGGTCCATAACTTACAGAGCCGCCGTCATCCCTAACTTTGCATCTCAAAAGCGAATTCTTTTTGTCTAACGCCGCTAATTCTTTCTGAGATGTTACGCATAAACGCACAAGACTTACAAATTCGCCCCCGATTGGTCCTGACATTTAA
>DATDXH010000076.1:0-11048 GCA_035289405.1 archaeon
CCTTTTAGACTCGTAGGATAATTTGAACAATTTGTCCAATATCTGCTCTCAGTGCTACGCCGTTAACTCTTTTGATGCAAGAGTATGCAACGTCGACATCTGCAATTTCGACTTCCGCCAGATCGAATCCGCAAAATCAGATCTGGATGAAATAAAGAAGGGTCTGAAAGAATCGCAGCGTTCATCAGACGAGCACACCATGAAACTCATAAAGGAAATGCTTGAAAAGATGACAAAGAAGACAGCAAAATAGTTAGATTTTATGATCTGGAATGAATCATAGATGTCGAGTATATATAATTATCTTAAAAACAATTTTTATGTCGCTAGGGCCTTTTGAAGCAAAAAATGGAAAAATATCGTTCAAGGGAAATAAGGTATTTCATAGTATTGACGATGTAAAAAACATATATGCACCCGATCTGTCACAAAGACATATGGATTTGGTGCTGAACGGCAAAAAATGGAAAAATCTGGTGCTCATATTCAATGGCTTAAAAACTGCGACAGAAAGTTTTATGAAGCAGGACGGTGCTTTGGCATTTGATTTGCCAATTACAACCCGAATGATATCTTCCCCGGGCGCACTGAACGGAACAATACCATCTGATGTCGATCCATTCAGATTAAACTTCTTCGGAAAGGAAACTTTCCTTACGCAATCATCACAGCTATATCTTGAATTCGCTATTAATATATCCGGTATCGATAAAGTTTACTGTTTTGATAAGAGCTTCAGAATGGAAAAGGCCGATTTTCGTCACCTGCCGGAATTTACGCATATAGAATACGAAGGCCATACAGATTTCGGCAAAAATATAGAAATTCAGGAAAAATACCTGAAATATGTAATAAAATATCTTTGCGAAAAATGCGAAGATTCACTGATGTTCTTTTTAACAGATCAGGATTTTGAGGAACTCAAAAACCTGGCAAATATCAACAGATTTGAAAGAATAACATTTACAGAAGCCTTTGAGCTGTTAAGGAAAATGACAAATGACACGAAATACAGTAATGTTTCGATAAGAAATTTCACTGCATACGAAGAGATACTTCTGACACAGTTCTTTAAAAATAAACCGGTCTTTGTTACGCATTTTATCGCAGACGAGGTTGCATTTTACCACGCTCTAGACAAGAATAATCCAGCTTTAGCTGTTAATGCTGATTTGTTGTTTCCTGGCTATGGGGAAATAATAGGAAGCGGGGAAAGAATAAATACAAGAAGCGACACAGAAAAAAAGGCAAAGCATTTTCAGCTGAATATGAATGATTATCGGGCTTATATAGAATCCAGGGATGTCAATAATCCACGTATTCATTCAGGATGGGGAATGGGAGTAGAAAGGTTTATTCAGGCTTTGTTAAAACTTCCATTTATATGGGAAACAAAGGCATTCCCCCGCGTGGATAACTCTGACAGACCATAATGTGATTACCATGTCAAAAATTGAAGAATCGATGGAATATTTCAGGAAAAAAGCTTCTTGTTATGATTTGGTAGAGACTCAATTATATTGGAATTTGTCTGATGAGCTTTTGTGGAACATTCTAATGACAACTGCTCTTGATAAATTCCACGGGAGAAGCATGAAGTTCATGGATGCCGGCGGAGGAACTGGCAGGTGGTCAATAAAAATACTTGATTACTTGTCCGAATCGACATGCGTGCTATGTGATATATCAGACGAGATGCGTTCGGAGGCTCTTAAAAAAATAAAAGAACGAGGACTTGATCAAAGAGCTCTAATAAAAAAATATAATATAGAAAATATGCCGTCGGAAGACAGTAATTCTTATGATTTGGTAATGAATCTTCATAATGTACTGGGATTCACCGATAACGCCGAAAAAGCACTCTTTGAAATGTACAGAGTATTGAAACCCGGTGGGTTATTGATTTCAGTGGTTCCAAATAAATATCATGCAGTATTCTTTAACATACTGCTTCGCCGGTTTGATGCTGCAAGACATATAGCAGAGAACAGCAAAGGCACCTTCACAGACAGTATGCCGGAAATAACGATGTTTACACCCGACGGCATAAGAAAGTACTATGAAAAGATGGATATGAAGGACATAAATATATTTGGATTTCCAGTGACAATTTACCCGCAGGCTGAAGAAGCAAAAATATCTGGCACTTCATTGACGCTTGAGGAAATATTGAGCAATAAAAAAACATTTGATTTGATAGCATCCATCGAAAAAGATATGATATCAGAGGAAGCTGCTGCTAGGGGAAATAATCTGTTCATAATAGGAAGAAAATAACATCATAATGTTCAACGGATTAAGGTTAATACATTCGGACTATTTAGTTCCGGTGACTCACAAACCGATAAAGGATGGTTGTGTAGTCATCAATAAAAATCATATCATAGATTTTGGAGAGTTCGAAGAATTAAGAAGTAAATACAACGGGTTAAGGAAATTTTATTATAAAGGCGCCCTGATGCCAGGGCTTGTAAATTCGCATACACACCTTGAATTATCAACCTTTAAGAACAGTATTCATGCTTCTGGAGAGGGGCTTCCAGACTGGTTGAGTAAATTTAACAAAATAGCTCCCGGTAAGAATATTAAGAAAACTCTGCATTCTATTGATTCCGATGTAAAAGAAATGAAAAAGAATGGTACAGTTGCAGTTGGTGATATATCAAATACGGGTTGCACGTTGGGAATTTTGGAAAAGCAAAAAATGCTTGGCACTGTATTCAGGGAATACTATGACATACTGGGTGCTATAGAATGCAAAATTAGAGATACTAAAACAGGTAAAAAACCTGTCAGTACATCACTCTCTCCTCACGCACTTTATAGTACATCTAGGAAGAGTTTTAATGATGTAGTCAGAATGAACAGGAATGCCGGCAGAAAGACATCCATGCATTTTTATGAAGATAATTCAGAAGTGAAATTTATCCGCGAAAAGTCAGGCCCGCTTGGAGAATTTCTTATTTCATTGTGGCCTGATGCAGAAAAATACTATGATAATGTTCTGTGCATTGATGAATTTATGAAGACTGTATCGGATGACTTTATTCTTGTTCATTGTGTTTCAATAAACAAGAAAATTATTGGATATCTCAGGAAGAAAAAACCGAGTATTGTTATATGTCCTAGGTCGAACATTTTTATTTCCGGAAAACTACCACCGATTTATGATATAGTAGAAAACAAAATAAATGTGGCTATAGGAACTGACAGTCTGGCATCATGCCATGATCTGGATGTAAGAAATGAAATTGTTCTGATACGAAATAAATTCAAAAGACTGGAACATAATTTCATTTTGCGTATGGCCACTTTAAATGGTGCAACTGCACTTGGACTGGAAGATAAAATAGGATCCATAGATAAAGGAAAACAGCCATGCATAATTAATGTTGAATTTGACGAAGACGTAAATAATTCTGAGAAATTCATTGTAAATAACATTGAAAAATTAACTGTCAGAAGAATTTTCTAAGCGTGTCTTCAGCTGCTGGCAGATGTGTACTGCACTTGGTAGTTTGAGATGTTTTCTATAATTAGAAAGATTTATCCATTTCAGATCAGCAAATTTTTCCCCGTTTTCAACAGTAAAGTCCGGGACATTTCCTTTCCATTCTGTTACAAGAAATGCATGAAAATTAATTTTAATTTCATTAACCTTATATGATGTCAGATATTCATATTTTTTTATTGTAACATTCCCCTGAAATTCCTCCTCCACCTCGCGGTTCATGGCATTGATCAGATAATCGCCATTCTTTGAATCTTCCTGATCCACTGCGCCATTGGGTATGAAAACTTCCTTACCCTTCCCTTTGGGCCTTATTTCAATCAGTATTTTCCCACCTTTGAAAAAGAGGAATACAACAGCCTCCATGAAGCCGTCTTTATAGAGTTGTGTCATTGTTGATGATAGAATTAATAAGTTTAAATTGTTTTTATGTATACTTCTTTTATGGCATGGGAAGAATTTCACAGAACAGGTGTTTATGTTGCGAAAAGTGTTAGTCCTCATTTTAGGCGTGTTTTTCAGAACCTTAACGAACCTGAATGTCTGGTGGAAGTAGGATGTGGTACAGGAAGAAATCTTGAATATCTGAGAGAAACATTTCCATATAGCGATATATGTGCAACAGATTTATCCGTTGATGCTCTGAAAAGTATATATGTTGACAACATAGAAAAGGCAGCTGCCGATATGCGCGATAATCCGTTTAAGTCCGAATGTTTCACCCATTCTGTTTCATGGCGTGTTATCCACAGCCTGGATGAAAGGGGCCGGAGGGAAGCATTTGAAGAATTGAGACGTTTGACAAAAAGAGGAGGCTATTCTGTAGTTGCAGTCAGATCATCAAGTGATAAAAGATATGGAATCGGAACCGAGTGTGAAAAGGACTCATTTGTTGTACTTGATTCAAAGGAGCTTCCTGAGGGAGAGGTGTTTTATAAAAAAGATGTTTACCAGCCATGGCATTTTTTCCCGGAAAATGAACTTATGATGTCACTTGGCAAAAACGGTTTTTTAGTAAATCAGCTACATTTAATATCGGATGATGTTGGTATACCTTCTTTCTATACTGGCAGTAATTTATACTGGATGGCAATAGTCACAAGAGTACGATAGTGTTCAGGGCTTTTGCATCCAATACTTATCTCCATAATAAGACATGTCTGTATTCATGGAATCATCGGATGCCATGTTGCATATGATTTCCGTTATTTTTATACCATCATTTTTGGCATGATCCAGTATTTCGGCGTTGGATATCTGGTCTATCCCTTCGGCCATATTTGATACGAAAAGTCCTACGCAAAAGTTTATCCCAAGTTCTCTGCAAAAATAAACCTCAGGTATGCCACTCAGACATACAGCATCACAGCCTGCATTTTTGATCATGCCTATTTCTGCAGCACTTTCGAATCTTGGGCCCTCTGTTATGGCATACTTGATATTATCGAATACACCGACTGAAATTTTTTTGGCGTGGTCTTTGAGTTTAGCGGAAAGATAGGTGCTGTATGGTTCTGCCATCCTGTAAAAAAATATTTTTCCTGGGTGTCTTAATTCCAGGAAAGATCGGGGCCTTGATTTTGTAAGGTCTATAAAATCTGATGCTATGAGAAAGCTCCCGGCGCTGTATTTTTTATTCGTAGAACCGGCAAATCCAAGCAGAAAAAGATTGCGTACCTTCTCCTTTTCCAGTATTACAAACAGCGGAATGGAACACTTATCAAGAGATCTTCTGTTATTCATACCACAGTTTTCGAATACCATACATGATTTTTCGTTACGTTTCAGTTCTATATAATCCATTTTTCCGAATTCCGTGTTTTCACTCTTCTGAACTACTTTGAACCCTTTTTCATTTGCTTTGTTTCTGTCAATTTCGCATTCTATGGAGAATGCTGTTATTATATTCATCTTAACATCTCCTTTACGGCAGACTCTACATATTCGGGCATGGCAGTTAATTTTTTAACGTCAGAAAACTTATAATCGCCGCGAATGATACCCAGCGTAAGAAGTTCTATTAGAACCGCGGCTGCTACTGAAGGTATCCTACTTTTTGATTCTTCTAGTGCATGTCTGTTTGATGTATCATAGCCGTCTAAAAAAGATTTTCCTATGCTTACATCAAGCCTGTCGGGAAGGTCAAATTTAGTCGAATCTTCTGAGTACCTTACATAGGACAAATTTAACAAACCTTCTGCTATGTCATGCGAGACATCGTCAAAAGACGAATTATCAAAGTCTAAAACAGCTGCTACCTCGCCGTTTTCCGAGAAAACAAGATTTTTGGAGTTGTAGTCCCCGTGAACAGGTATTACAAGACTGCCGTAGCCATGAGTTGATGCAGCATCAGAAAGGTTTGTTATTGACCTTTCCGAAGTATCTGAGAATGCCTTTAGACTCTCTATATCTTCCGGAGTCAGGTTTCTTATGTTTCTCCTCACGAATTCGTTCAGTAAAACGATCATTTGTCTGGAAAGACCAAATACGTCTTCTTTAAACAAATGTCTGTATCGGGATAAATCAATGACACTGGTCGTGTGATTCAATCTCCCAAGTTCTAGCCCGGCTTGATTTGCCATTTCTTCGCTTCTTCTGTATTCAATTCCATGAACATAATTCCTAAGCGTCAATATATTCCCGTTTGTTTTGACCCATCTTCTATCGTCAAGTGATTTCAGCGGATCGGGTACAGGCAACCCGTGTTCTGAAAAACAATGCTGTAATTCTGTTGAGTAATTCGCAAATTCTTCTGATGCACAGTACCATGGAAGTTGTTTTAAGACATAGAAATTTTCTTCATGCTTTATGAACGCCTTTTTGGTTGTTTGAGATCTTCTGTTAATTGCGTATATGTGCGAATCCTGGCCTATCAAAGGCATGACAACTATGTCAGGCCCGATTCCGTATAGTTTCAAAGATTCAGACATATCCGCTGTTGTAATTATACCCGATAGCGGATCCGGTAAGCGTTCTTTTATTGGCATGGTATCATATCCTTGGTCTCATTGTAACATTTTTTCCGTAATTTGCCATAATACGGCTTGCTGCTGCCTGAAATTTATCCGTAAGATCCGTGTCATGGTGTGCCACGACATAAGGAACCCCGGAATTTGAAACATTAAATTCTGGATCGTAAGGCAGTCTTGCTATAAGAGGTATTCCAAGAGATTCGCATACTTCTCTATCGGAATCCAGTACGTTCCTTTCGTGTTTGCAGTTATCACATTTATGATAAGCCATATTCTCCATAATTCCAATTACATCTATCTGCATCCTGTCAAGAATGTCTATGCCTCTTGCCGTAACATCATATACCAATTCGCTTGGTGTGGTGACAATGACGGCCTTGCCATTTACTCTGGAAAAAACGCTTCTGTGGATGGCCCCTGAACCAGGAGGCATGTCTATAAACATTACATCAGTTTCCCATTCGGGGGAATAAAGCATCTGCTCAAGAGCACCATCGATATAACTGTCCTCCCATATCATCCCTTCCTTGTTGTCCATGAAAAATCCGACAGAATTCACTCTTACGTCTCCGTATAGACCCGGCCTGACAGTAAATCTGGAAATATTTGGTTTTTGCTGCTCAAGTCCTCTTACCATAAAAGGAATCGAAGGGCCGTAAAAATCCGCGTCAAATATTCCTGTACGTATTCCGGTTTTGCTATACGTATACGCCAGATTAGTGCAAATGCTGCTTTTGCCTACACCGCCCTTGCAGCTATATAGAAAAACTGTCTGTGGTGGGATACTCATAAAAGATTGATTTGCAGAGTGTTTAAAAAGACAATGTTTTATACGGATTTTAGCAGCTAATACTACTTTATTCCGCCTTCGTCTATAGAAAACTCATTTGTTTTGGAATTGACAGAAGATTTCACACCGATTGGTATGGTTATCATAGGATCTGTATGCCCTATATCGGCCCCGAATAGCACCGGAAAAGAGTGTTCTTTACCATAATGCCTGAGATATTCTTTCAGACGGATAGTATCTGCTTTACTGTACGCAAATGGCCTTCCAAAAACCAATCCTGAAATCTCTTCAAAAACCCCGGACACTTCGAGGTCAGTTAGATGAGATTCTGCATATGAGATTGGAAAGCCTTTGCTAGGCACCTGACTCTCCGGGAGTTCCAGAAATAGAATACTATTGTCATATCTTGGCCAGTATTCAGTCCCTTTCATATGGAGTATTGACGGTAGGCATCCACCTATTATGGGACCTTCAGCCTTTCCTTCGCACAGCCATTCATATCCTGGATTGTGTTGCATTTTTCTTGCCCTTTTTTTGTCGGCTTTGGTGCTCCAGTCCATGAATTCATCTGTCCATTCTTTTGACGGGTCTATTTTTCCTATTGGGTCGCTGGTGCCAACGGCTTTCATAAAATAATCAACTGTATAGTTCAGGGGTCTTGGATGTTCGCCAAATTGGTTCATTGCCGAGGGACCATAAAATGTGACAAGCCCGGTTTTTGTGAAAATTGCATAATGAAGAACCGATATGTCAGAATATCCGCAGAATATCTTTGGACTGTCCCTTATTTTACCGAAGTCTATGTATCTCAGAAGCTGATTACTTGTTAGGCCGCCTATTGAACAGAGAATCATTTTTATTGAGGGGTCGTCAAATGCCTGCATGAGGTCTTTTGCCCTGTCTTTGGCAGTACCGGCACTCTGGCCTTCGGATGCCCTTGTCGTCGGGAATTCTCTGGTCTTATAGCCTAGTTTGTTAAGAGCAATAACTGCATTATCAACCCTGTGAGGAAACAGAGATGCAAGATTAGATGACGGTGAAATTATGGCTACTGTATCACCTTTTTCGAGTTTTGCCGGTTTTATGAGTTTCATGATTATGGTTTAGACAAATAGTTTTTAAGCGAATTAAACCCTCCAATTAATTGTATGAGTAAACATACACTCTATTCTTCTTTTGCGGTCCGCAGTAAATCAGCCGGTATAGGGAAGATTATAGCCGCCTGCCTTTACTTCAGATAAACCGTCTCTTTCAACCCAAAAGCCGAATTTGTGGCAATTTTTACACTTTTGCATGTACACACTAATTGAAGAATGCTTAAAAATACAGATTATCGAGATACTTTCGGAACTACTGGGCAATTTGAAGACTATAAATACTTTCTTTTTCAAGTTTAGAGTGCTCTCATGACTAGAAATCTGAGAAGAATCAGGAATTCTTCTAGATTCCGAAAAGCTTTGGCTTTTCAGAATATGCGAGGGGGTCAGAAATCCTTTTGCTTATTTCTACAGGTATCTGCGTGTTAGAGGAGAGACCAGACCGTATCGGAAGATTGGTTTGGGCCAAGCAATTATAGTTATAGCAAACCCAGTAAATAATCGGGTATTATAACTGGGTTTGCTTATAGCGCTCAAGAAATTATAATACTCCAGATTGTTTTCTTGGAGCGCTATAATAGTCGATCGAATCGATTCCGTTTAAGTTAGGTGAAATTCAAGCATGCCTAAGAGAACACGACCGCGACATGGTTCGCTGCAATATTGGCCCAGGAAAAGGGCGAAAGATATAGTTGTACATACAAGCTATTGGCCGCCTTCCAAAGAGGTACACGCGCTCGGTTTTGCAGGCTGGAAAGCTGGCATGACGCACGTGCAGCTTGTCGACCAGAATAGCAAGTCCCCAACACACGGCAAGACAATCGTCAAGCCTGTAACTGTGCTGGACGCTCCTTCTCTCTTCGTTTGTGCAATCCGATTTTATATTGATTCTCCTTTCAAAGTCGCCGGCGAGCAGTGGGCAAAAATTCCCAAGGATCTCAAGATCGATCCAAAACCAAATTCTGTTTCTGTAAAACCGGAATCAACTGGCGAGAAGTCGACAGACGCCCAAGGGGCGTCATCCGCACTTTCGCGTCCGGCTTTTGATGACGTTCGTATTGTAGTTGCTACACAGCCCGCAAAGAGCGGAATGCATAAGAAAAAAAGTGATGTTTTCGAAATAGGCATTGGTGGAGGATTGGATGAAAAGGTAAAATACGCTGAGTCTGTTCTAGGTAAGGAAATAGACGCCAAGGACATTTTCAAGCCGGGCGAATTTGTTGATGTTTCTGCAGTCACAAAGGGCTACGGTTTCACAGGCCCTGTAAAGAGATGGGGAATCAGAATACAAACAAGAAAGGACAAGCAGATGCACCGTCACGTCGGTTCAATAGGTTCCACGGTGCCGCGTCACGTAGACTGGAGAGTCCCGGCGGCAGGACAATACGGATTTTTCAACCGCACGGAATTCGGCAAACGCATAGTGCTGATAGAGGAGGACGGAAAGAAGGTAACGCCTTCGGGCGGCTTCGTTGGATACGGACTGCCAAAGTCTGCTATATTAATTGAGGGTTCAATACCGGGGCCAAGCAAGCGCCTTGTCCGGATCAGAAAATCAATAAGGAGCACGAAAGTGGTTCAGGCTGAGGTCAAGTATATCTCGCTGGAGAGCAAGCAAGGATGATAATTATGACGTACTACTCGGCTATATTGAGAAGGGAAAAAACTTTGACTCCACCCACCCGGCACTGCTAGAATGTGCTGACAGGGCTGCAAACTATGGATTACTGAAGAAACAATTTGGTGATATCTTAGTCGATGTTGTATATACCGATAAATCATTTGAAACCCTTCCTGCGGTGCAAAAGAAAATAACAGAGCCGCAGAGTAGAATGTGATATTTATGAAAGCAAAACTTTACGATCTGGATGGAAAGGAAGCAGGCGAAGTGGAATTGCCAGCCGTATTTAGCACGCCTTTCAGGCCTGACGTCATAAAACGCGCTGTTCTTGCGCAGCAATCAGCGGGCAGGCAGCCTTACGGCACCGACCTGCTTGCGGGCATGCGATCATCTGCACACTACCACGGCTCACGTCACTACAGATTCAAGATGATGAACATGGAGATGTCGAGAATACCGAGAATACACGGCAAGGTAGGCTACATGGCATGGCGAGCAAGAATCGCGCCGCATGCAGTAAAAGGAAGGAGAGCGCACCCTCCTAAAGCGTCGAAGATATGGCTACAGAGGATAAACGCTAAAGAGAAAATACTGGCGATAAAATCCGCGATCGCAGCAACAAAACCTGTTATATTTGTCGATGATTTTGAAAACATGAAAAGCACAAAATCCGTTGCTGCATTGCTGGAAAAGATAATGCCGCAGCAGATTGAACGCAGCGCGAAGAAGAAAGTCCGTGCGGGCCGCGGCAAGATGAGGGGCAGAAGATACACGAAGAAGAAAGGACCTCTTATGATTTTCTCGAAGAATTGCCCTGCAATAAAGGCGTCAAGAAACGTTCCGGGCATTGATGCTGTGTCGTTGAGCAACATAAATGCTGAACTGCTCGCACCGGGCACTCATGTGGGCAGAACGCTCATAACGACAAAGTCCGCGTTGAACGCGATGAAGAATAAATTTGGCGAGTAATGATAATTATGGCTGATAAAAAAGAAGAAAAAACAAAAACTGAGAAAGTTGAAAAGAAGCAGACAACATCTGCGAAAGAGAAGCCTGT
>DATDXH010000077.1:0-4046 GCA_035289405.1 archaeon
TTCGCTCGGTGCGCTCTTCTTGCCGTTCAGCGTGATCACGTTCATAGGCGAGTTTAGCGTATGGATAACGCTCGCAAGCATAGGCCTGCTTCTGTTTACGATAAATTATCTCGGCGGCTTCAAGCAAGTCAAGAATTAAAACATACTGACCTCTATTTTTGGTATGAAAGGACAATTTCTGCCGTACAAGGACGATAATGTTACAAAGTCAAGACCGACCGTAACGTATGCGCTGATAGCACTCAACGTCATTATATTTATCTGGAGCTTGTTTGATTACAGCAATATAATCAACACGTTCGGCTTCAAGCCCGCCGAGTTTGCCGTGTTGACGATTTTTACGAGCATGTTCCTGCATGGCGGTATAGATCATCTATTCGGCAACATGTGGTTCCTGTTCATATTCGGCGACAACGTGGAGGACAGGTTTGGGAAGGTAAAATATATCATATTTTATCTGCTGTCGGGCGTAGCAGCCACGCTGACTCATTTTGCCACAAATATGGATTCTCTCATACCGACGATAGGCGCTTCAGGTGCCATCAGCGGCGTTCTGGGCGCGTATCTGGCAATATTCCCGAAAGTGCGCGTTCACGTCGCATCCGGCTACGGTTCGACAGCGGTGCCGGCGTACGTGATGCTGATATTGTGGTTCGTGATGCAGCTGATCTTCGGCGCCGTGAGCTTTGCAGGCAGCTCTGGCAGCGGGATAGCATTCTGGGCGCACATAGGCGGGTTTGTCTTCGGATATGTCGTTGGCAAGCTCTATACGCTAAGGAAAGTGTAAACTTGTAAAATTTTCCTTGTGCCTTCTGGAGAGGGGTTTTTATAGGTTTTTGTTATAGAGTAACATTGATTTTATGCAAGCTGAAAAGAGTTTGGTTGTTCCTTCCAAATGGCTGAAAATACGTGTTCCAAGAACTTACCAGAGGCTTTGCAACGGCTCGGAATTTGCGGTTCCTAAGGCATATACGTTTGAGGTAGCGGCCGACTACCCGCTGGATGAAACCGGCAATGTTTTCAGCGGGTTGAAACACGCGGAAGTTCCCGAATTTTTGCGCGAGTACAACGAGGCAAATAATACTGATTTTGAATGCCCGACTTTATTGCAGGACGAGGCCATAAGAGATCAGGTTGCCCGTCATCACAGCATTTTTGACAGGAACTTCGAAAGGAAGAACATGCCCTACGCACCGGGTTATTTGGCAGATCTCAACAGACCATATGGCAGGGAACAAGAAGGCATCGGACAAATACTGGTTACGAGAGAAATTATGTACAGGCTGTCTACTGGCGACGTTATTGTTGGAGCAACTACTATAGCCCCTTCCGGCATGGTCCCGAGACTTTCCAGAATACAATGGGAAAAAATGATACGTGCAAAAGGATTGAAAAAGCTGGAAAAACTAAGAGGAAGAGATATATATGAGCAGGGCAGCCAGATAGTTGATGTTAGAAATGCTCTTGGTTATCCGCAGGTCACTCTTGACCATAACGCAACAGACAATAGTGGACTAATACCGCACAGCCATCATGTTTATATACCTGGTCAAAGTGAGCCAGAAAGAGTTGGCCTTCGCGGCACCTACTGGCATCATGGCGATCACAGGTGCTTCGGCGTGAATTTGCACGCCGACTGCTCGCTCTCGGACAGGTCGCTTCCTCTCGTTCGTGGGGTACATAGAAGAAGGAGAATAATTGTATCACGTACATTCTGAAAAGCGTAGCGCCAGAGCATTACAACGCTTTTAAACTTTTCTTTTCAGATAAGATTAATGTCCAAATATCTTGCAGAGGCTATAGCGACATTCGCGCTGGTGTTTGTCGGCGCGGCCGCAGTTCTCGCCGGAACCGGAACGCTTGCTATTGCATTCGCTCATGGTCTTGTTTTGGCAGTCATGATCTACGCCATTGCACATATATCAGGCGCTCATATCAACCCGGCCGTCAGCATAGCGATGTGGGCCACCAAACGAATGAAGGGCATTGAGGCTGCGAAGTATGTTATTTCACAACTGATTGGGGCTTCGGTCGCGGCAGTGATATTGACAGGCATTTACGGCAACGTCGCCCCTGCCGTTAACAATCTTGCCCCGGGCGTTTCTGTCGGCACTGGTTTGCTTGTAGAAATTATATTGACGTTCTTCCTTGTATTCGTAATATTCGCCACAGTCGTTGATAAGAGGAGCAACAGCCATCACGCAGCTCTTGCCATAGGTTTCGTGCTTATTTTCGATCATATCATAGGACTTTCAATTACCGGCTCATCGATGAATCCTGCAAGAACATTCGGCCCTGCGCTTGCAAGCGGCATGTGGGCTAATCACCTTGTTTATTGGGTAGGTCCTATTCTCGGCGCGCTCGTAGCCGCGTACCTGTACCAGACGGTATTTTTGAAAAAGAAGCGAAAGCGTTAATTTTGCTAATTAGTTTTTATTGTCGTTTGAATTCAAAATTATCGATGACAATGTGACCACCGTTATTCAAGAATGCATAGATTTTTCCCGGTTTGAATGCACCTTTAACAGATCCCTGTGGGTGGCCGTCAACATCAAAATAGATTCTAGATCCATCGCATTTTATAGAATATGAGTGGAAATTTTTTCCCTTTTTTACATCACTCATCACGGGTGTAATACCATCATCACTTTCAGAGTAGACACCTGCTAGACCGTCATAGCCTCCTGCACCAGCAAAGTATGCGCGTTTGAAGTTTCTTGTTACTTTTTCAAGAACTTCGCTCGCTCCAACACCCCAGGCACCTTCTCTATTTTCGGTTAAATCTTTGGCGTCAAAAGAAATCTGCCATTTATCTACCGGATTAAGAAGACGATAAATTTCATTGGTTTTATCCGTGCCATCATCTGCTTTAATCAAAAGAGCACGGCTGTTTCCCACACCCTCATATACAGGCTCTGCTTTTCCTCCATTACCACCCCTTTGCCATATTGAGAATTTGTCAAAGTCGTCCCTAAATTCAGAATAACGCAACGGTATCCCAAGAGTAGCATTTTGAGATGTCTGGGAGCTAATCTCCGATGGAGTCAATAAAGCCAAAGAAGCACACAGCAATGCCGATCTGAGTATTTTCACGAACTATGCTTCGTAATAAGACTTAAGAAGCTTTGACTACTTCAGACTCTTGAGAAAATTGTAGACTTCTTTTGGTGTTTTCGAGACCGATTTTGAGAAGTACTTCTGTATGTCCGTTGGCTTTATCCATTTTATTTCCTTGAAACTCTCGCCGGCTTTTGCTTTTCCTGAGGATTCGCAGTAATAGTATATGGAAAGGAATTGCCTTTTTTGCTTGTACGTACGCGCATGAATGACTTTCACTACTTTTACATTCAGGTTTGTCTTCTTCCTGACCTCCAGCTTGAGGTAAGCCCCTAAGTCTTTCTTGTAGGCAGGCCGCCCGCCCGGATATCTCCACGACAGCGTCTTCATGTACGGGTCTTTTTCGCCGCGGCCAATTATTATCCTCTTCGATTTCCTGTCGTAGACTATGCCAAGCACGTTTACGAGGAATACACCTCTGTTGAATTTTTTCCAGTCCATGACTCTAGAAGGGGTAGAACGCTTAAAAAGATAAGTTATCATTTAGTTGCATGGTCAATGTTGGTGAAAATGCACCGGACTTCATAATGAAGGACCAGCACGACAAGGATGTGCGGCTCCGCGACTTCCACGGCAAAAAAGTGCTTCTAGCTTTCTATGTGGCTGACTGGAGCCCTGTTTGCGGGCCGGAAATGACGTGCTTCAAGGACGACCTAAGCGAGCTGAAAAACCAGGGCATTAATGTTCTGTGCATATCCGTGGATTCTATGTGGAGTCACAAGGCATTTGCCGCGCATTTGGGCATAGATTTCCCGCTTCTAAGTGATCTAAAAAAAGACGTTTCGAGAATGTACGGACTTCTAAGACAGGAAGGTTTCTCGGAACGCGCCTATCTGCTCATAGACGAAAACGGCGTCGTGCGCTGGAAGCATGTGATGCCCAAGCCTGAAGAGAGGCTTGAAGCCGATGATATTTTGAAAGCTATTGAA
>DATDXH010000078.1:0-5780 GCA_035289405.1 archaeon
ATGGGTTATATGACAATACGTGCACCACGCTCTGGAAGAATAGATCTGCCAAGTCCGGACGTAATAGCCGTCAAGGGCGGCAAGGTAATAGTTTTTGAGGTAAAGTTCCGTGCATCGGCATTTACAGTACCTCCCGAACAGCTAGAAGAGCTGAAACAATGGAGAGAAGTAGGCGGTGCTACAGCATATGTCGGGTGCAAGATAGCACGCCGCGGCTGGAAATTCCTGCATTTGAACGACGTAGTGGCAAACAAGGGGAATATAGGCAAGAAGTTCATCGAGGCGAAAGGCATATCTATAGACCAGATATGACGTGGGATTCACTTTAAAAACATTTCTTTTATTAACATAGCAGGGAAGAACATCATGACTTCATATTTATCTTTATCATTTGCAGAAGAGGTTAACTAGTTCTTTCTCTATAAAATAAAAAAATATAACGACGCGTTAGCGTCTTGAGAGGGTGGTATTTATGGCCAAGTTGGCTCAGAATTTCGCGAAATATATGATTTATGCAAGGATGCAGGCTAAGGGAGTTGTTGAAAGGCCTGACGTTATAGGGGCTATTTTCGGACAGACGGAAGGGTTATTGGGCAACGAGCTCGACTTGCGCGACTTGCAACAGACAGGACGCATAGGGCGCATTGAGGTCAATGTAAAGACTAACAAGGGGAAAGCTTTTGCGGATATAATTATACCTTCTTCTCTAGATTCAAGCGAAACAGCGCTCATTGCAGCTTCGCTAGAGACAATAGACAAGGTAGGACCGTGCGACGCCGAGGTGGAAGTAACAAAGGTCGACGACGTTCGAAGCCAGAAACGCCGCTTCGTTATTGACCGTGCAAAAGAGATACTACACGCAATGGTGGACAGCACAGGCCTGCCAGACTCGCAGAGAATGGCAGACATGATAAAGGAAGCAGTACGCGTGTGGGAAGTAGGAAACTATAACGGGCTCGCCTGCGGACCGGATATAGAGGGAAATGACGAAATAATAGTTGTCGAGGGCCGTGCGGATGTTATCAACCTGCTGAAAAACGGAATAAGGAATGTGATCGCCATAGAGGGCAGCAAGATACCGCCCGCTGTAGTTGAGCTTGCAAAAAGAAAAATAACAACGGCATTCCTTGACGGCGACCGCGGCGGCGACCTCGACCTTAAGAAACTTCTTGATTTGACAGACATAGATTTCGTGGCGCGCGCAGACCTCGGCAAGGAAGTTGAGGAACTTACAAAGAAAGAAATATTCAAGGCGCTACGCGAAAAAGTCCCTTTGAACCAGGCCGTGGATAAGCGTACGCGCGTTTCTGCACCAGAAGAGGAGCCAGAGCCAACAGAATTGAATGAAGACACAGAAAAACTATTGACAAAACTTATCGAGGATTTGGTAGGCACACGCGCAGCGTATCTTGTCGACAAAAACGGCGAGGTAATAACCAAAGTGCCCCTCTCAGAATTAGGCGACGTGATAAATGATTTTAGTGGGGTTTTTGCCCTGGTTGTCGACGGAAAAATAAACCAGACACTGGTGGACGTTGCAAAAAGGCGCGGTATAGAAGTTGTAGCAGCCATAGGCTTCAAAGAACACGTCGACGCAGGCCGTGTCAAGACCTTTGTAATCGAGAAAGAAGAAGACGTGTGAAGTTTTTTCTAATTTTTTCACATTATGTTACCTACTTGCAGGTGACTTTACTTCAGCGAACGCACCGAAGGTTATTTATAGTGGACTCAGTAAGTAGTTTATAGGATATACTGAGCCACATATAGTTCCCAAGTAATAATTTATTTCCTTGGAGAACTATATACTGTACAGAGTATTATCTTATTAGTTGAAGATCATGCAAAACAAAACATTTTCTGTAAATTGTTTTAATAGCATGACCTATAATTTCCACATTCTAGTCAAGTGCAAGAAGAACTGAGTGTGGAATGATACTGTTTTTCAGCGCGGCAGTGGACCTTTCAGCTGGCGGCGGAGCAATAATTGTTGTTCTTTGTGTATGCAGACGCCGTTTTCGGTAAATGGAGATGATTGAAATGGATAAAATACCAAAATGCTGTGGCAGCGAAATGAGACCGGTCATGGAAACTACAAAATTTCTCGAAGTCCACTGCGGTGTATGCGGCGATATAGTTTACATAAAGAAAGAGGCGGCAAAAAAGCCACAGATGCTTGACGACTAGATTTCAGTAATTTCGGCGGGTGCCTTGCTCAGAAGCTTGGCACGCTTACTTACTAAAATATCATCTTCTATCCGCAATCCAAACTTGCCGTAGTAGCCAGGTTCTACAGTTATTACCATGCCATTTTTTAAAGTAAAATTCGATCTGTCACTTACAGCGAAGCAGTCGTGAACAGCTATGCCCAGCCCATGGCCTATGCTGTGTATTAATTTCTGTTTCAAACCTGTGAATAGTATTTTGTTTGCGGCTACGTGGACGGAGGACGCTTTTGCATTTGCCCTCACCTCACTGATAGCCGCCTGTTGGGCGGCATAAACAACTGCGTAAACATTTTTCACTTCAGCGCTTGCGCGTCCTACTGTAAACATTCTAGTAAGATCCGAGCAGTAGCCGTCATACACGACTCCGAAATCCACAAGCAATAAGCCCTTCGAAATCTTTGTTTTTCCTGGCACGTGATGCGGCAGAGCAGAGTTGACGCCGAAAGCGACTATAGGAGGGTAGGCAATAGCTTCGGCGCCGTTTTTCCTTGATGCATATTCAAGTTCTGTGGCGACATCTTTTTCCGTAGTGCATTTTTTAATTATCTTTTCCATGCCAGACAAAACTTCTTCAGTGATCTTGCAGGCTTCTTTTATATTTTTTATTTCGTGCGAAGATTTAACAGATCTTATTTTTTCAATTTTTCCAGAAACATCAATTAATTTCCTATCTTTGAGCATTTTTTTAATTCTATTGAAACTTTCAACAGATGTAGATGAAAAATCGACACCAACTATTGAGCCACAATATTTTTTCAACACATTTTCAACGTCCTTTCTAGTTTCTACAATTATCAACTTACCCTTACCCGAAAGAATTTTGTATTCAAGGCGGTTGGTGAGGATGACCAACCCGTTCTTGTGTACAATAACGGTGCCGGTGACTTGAGTAGACTTGCTGGCACCGGTGAAATAATAGAAATTTTCGTTTACACTAGATCCGGAAGTGGAAAACATGCATGAGGATACCCTAAGCTCTTCAAGTATTTTCTTGTAGTTCATTGCTCAAACTATGTGAAATAGAGAATAAATATGCTACACGGCACGCTTTTTGTTTTTTATTTCTTCGGCAAGACGGTAACTTTCCATGTCGGACTCGAGCCACGGGTATATTTTCTTTATGGCATCTTCCGCGGCCCTATGAACACGGCCATCTCTATCGCCTTTTGTTAACTTTTCTAGAATAGGAATGGCTCTTTCGTCACGCAGTTCACCGAGTGCATCGACCGCAGCTATTTGAACGAGTGTGTAGTTATCGTTTGTAAGTTCGATGAGTATTTCCAAAATATCATGCCTACCTTTACCAAAAGCCGCCAAGTTTCTTATTGCAACGAACCTTGTCCTGTCCTCGTTGCCACGCTTTGCGTACCTTTTCATTGTTTCTATCGAACCTTCGCCATGTAACTGAGCAAGACCATCAAGTGCACATGAACGTATGACGTCCAACCAAGATTCACGCTCGAACGCTGTTTTTATTATAGGCTCCACAGATATGTCTTTTGTTTTGCACAGAGACCTGTAGGCCTCGGCTGGCACTATGTAGCTTGTTTTGTCTTCTATAACATTTTTTAAATCTTTGATTATTTTTGAATCCCTGAACTCGCCAAGCGCAGCTACAACGGCCTTCCTTGCCAGTGGATGTTTTATCGAAAGGCCTTTGATAAGATATTCAAGAGCAGTCTGGTTACGCATCTGCCCAAGTAACGCCGCAATTTCTGCCTGGACACCCCAGAATTTCTCCTTTAACATTACCTTTCCTAATATTTCAGCGTCTTTATTTGTGCCGTATTTTGAGACTTCATTTGCAGCTGTTATTCTGCCTATTACATTCGAATCGAATTCAAGTTGATAAAGCCACATAGATTTTGGCTTTGCTTGATCGATTTTTTTCAGTATAAAATTATCCGGATCAACACGTAACATAAGGGGCTCTGAATCAAGCTTGTATTTGAAAAGATGTTCTTTTTGTTCTACAACTTCCTCGAATGTCTTAATACCATTTTTTGTGGTGAATTCAAATTTCATTTTAACGGAGAACATGCCAGTGTCGTGCGACTGGTTCTGTGATATACGTACATTGACTTCTTTTGTTTTCTCGTCGAAGAAATATAAAACACCGTATTCAGGATGACCAGGGCCGAATATCCATTGGTCAAAAAATTTTTTCATGTTCAATCCAGTGACTTGTTCTATCGAATGTATGAAATCTAACGTCTCTACGGCCCTGTTATGGTTTCTCTTTACATAGTTGTTTATTACCTTCCACCATAGTTCATCGCCAAGTATGTTACGAAGCATGTGGAGTATTGTAGATCCTTTTTGGTACGTATGTCTGTCTGTAAGATCGTTAGGACGCTTGTAAAGGTTCGTTACTATAGGTCTTCGGTAACTATCCTTGTCCTCTGCAAAGTATGACTTCGCATTTTGATACATTGTATAAACAAACTCGTCATTACCACGGTCATGTTCTTCGTATAAGGCGTCAAAATATGTTGCAAAACTTTCATTTAACCAGAGATGTGACCAGTCCTTACACGTTATAAAATTTCCAAACCACTGGTGTGCAAGTTCATGGGCGCATAAACCGTCAGAGAAATATTTTGCCTCCTCATGTGCACGCTCGTCATGAAGGGCGTCGTCTGTCTGTGTTGTCGCTGTCGTGTGTTCCATGCCACCGAATATAAAATCCGCTACTGCTATCTGCGCATATTTTTCATACGGGTAATTGACGCCTATTTTTTTGGAAAAGAAATCAATCATCTGCGGGGTTTTGCCAAACGCCCTTACAATATCCTGCTCCCGGCCTTTTTGACAATAGTAAGTAACTGGCACATTTTTCCATTTATCTCTTACTTCGGCAAAATCCCCAACAACAAAACTCACAAGATATGTAGAATGAGGTTTTGACATTTTCCAGTGAAATGTTTTTGTCTTGTCTTTTTTATTTTCCGTAGTCTTGACAAGCACACCGTTCGACACTGCAATAAATTGGTTAGTAACGGTTATTATTGTCTCTGTTATTGCTTTATCATTCGGCGCGTCATGTGATGGAAACCAATACCGAGCTTCCTCGGGCTCATTGTGCGACCAGACATGCGTAGGTTTTTTTGGATAGTCCTTGTCGGGCCCGACAAAATAAACCCCAAGCTTCGGGTCGACTACCTTGTATGTTATTACAACAATTATTTCCTTGCCAGCCTCCACGTCACCGACGGATATTTCTATTTTTGAATTGTTATAGTTGTACTTCAGAACCTTGCCGTTTTTATCCTTTATCGAGGCGATTTTGAAATTTACAGCGTCGAGTATTAATTTATCGTTGCTGGTCAGGGAGCGGAATGTCGAAGTGCAGACACAATCGGCAGTTTTTTTCGCTATGTCAAGCACAATTTCAATTTTTATATGAACAGTGTCAAAGTTCCTGTCTGGAGCATATTGGGGATGCGGCGACGGGCCGGCAAACCGCGGATCCGGCGAATCAAAGAATTTAGAGTAGTAAATACACATTATGATCGACTATCTAATTTTGTAGATTTATAACATATAAAGTTTATA
>DATDXH010000079.1:0-3249 GCA_035289405.1 archaeon
TATTACCATTTTGATTTTTCTTTTTTCCTTGGTAATATGTTTTTCAATTTACGTAAAACATTTCTCTTATCATCAGCCGACCATTCTTTGCTGTCTTTTTTCGGCGGAAGAAGGCTGTAAACGATAACAATTGCCACGGCGGCTATCACCACAATTATTATTATAAGAGTTATGTCACCGAACCCCGCGGTGATCGAAGGTATTATAGACGCCGTATTTATTTCTAACTGGGCGCCGTCGAGCATGCCTTTGGCGTCGTCCATTATCTGTTTCGCCGTTGCATAGTCCCCCCCTTCAAGGGATTGATTGGCCTGGGACAGCCTGCTCCTTGCATTAAGCAAAATCACGTTTATATTGTCGACATTCACACCTTGAGATGCAAGCTCTGCAGCCTTGGCTTCGAGTGTGGAAAGTAGGGACAAATATTCTCCATAACTTGGCAGTATTTCCTCCTGTATGGTCTTGTTGCTTGGTTTTACGCCTATCTTGAGTGTTTTGGAAGCACTTGCCGATGACGTGTGCGTGGACGCGAGCAGGGTGAGTGAGTAAGAGTCGACGTCCACTTCATCCGTTACCGTGAAATTTATGGCGAAAGTAGCTTCCTGACTCTTGTTCAGCCTGGCGACCTTTGCAGGGCTGACATTGTACCACGATATGCCGGAAAACGATAATGTTATATTGTATAGTGTTACATTTCCAATGTTTTTTACAATCGCATACTTGATAACCGACTCGCCCTGCGTTATATTAAAGCCGTCAGGCCATGCAGTGAACGATATAGAAGCCACGGCCGTTGAAGACAGGCCGCTGCCACCAGTTGTTGTGGTCGTTGATGACGATGATGATGAAGGTGATGTACAGTTGCCCGGTTCACCGCTGTTTGAACCGCATGTCTGTCCGGAGCTGCACGACGACGCTGCGGACCAAGTCCCTGAGCTGCACGTCCTGTAAGTTGTGTTAGTTATGCATATGTTCGTGCCGGAGCTTCGTGGCGTACTACTATCATGATAACAGTCAGTTATGGAAGTTGCATTGCACCATCCGTAGCTTGTTCCGAAACTTATATTGTCGTAATCAAAAAAACATGACAAGCCTACGCCTGCCGGCATGCAGCCTGACGTAGAATTGCAAATAAAAACGGTATAGCCGGTCAATCCCGTGACTATCGAACGGTTGCCGGTAGAAAAATTAAATGTGCCGGAAAAATCCGCCATTGAAAAAGGGATCGATGCCAAAAACACGAAACAAATTAGTGGCAGCAGGTTATCTTTTTTCATTTCGATCACGCCACTGACCGGAATAAAATATTATATATGGCGAACCACCCGCTTGAAATTGGCGTCCCTGAAGGTACCACCATTCTCATTATAACCGTAAATGTGGACGCCGTGCTGGCTGTGTGATTGATACCAGCCGTTGTGTTGTACCTGTTAAGTATGCCTACCTTTCCAGTCGTGTTGAAGTTTGTCTCGTTTCTGAGAGTGGCATAAAATTCTGTCTCACTGGAGTTTGTAAGGCTTATGTTATTTGTTCCGTCCGTCCAGTTGAACATCTTTATCTGTATTATTCCCGGTACATTTGCAGAGAAATTAAGTGTTATGTTGAATTCCCAGTAGTCGGTGCCGTTGACGATAGCTGCGCCCTTGGCTATAAGAATTGAAGTTCCGTTTATTATGGGCTGCGTAGTGAGATTTATGCTGTTGCCAGTGAATGAGGTGGAAATGTTGCTCATCGTATAGTCAACGCTGTAAATGGAGGAATTTATATTGTGGCTTGGTAGTGCAGAAAGCGATGTATTCAAGGTCAATGTTACGGAAATGTTATCCCACTTGACCAGGCCTCCGGAATTGAGAAAAGTTAGATTGACTTCAGTCGTTCCGACAATGGTGCAAACGTCGGCAGAAGCAAAACATACATCCAGAGTACGTGAAACACCGTTCCGTGTAACGCTTGTGACGTTTACGATGGTATAGCCAGACGGGAACCTAATCCTAGTCTTGTTTACAGCTGTTGCTCCTGTAATCGTGAAATTATAGATTATGGTCTGGTTTGTGACGTTGGTGTCCACTACATTAGGTCGCAAAGTTACACTGGCGTGCACATCCCTCGTCTCGCCGAAGGCCGAAAATATTGGAAAATTATTACCATTAACAGTCTGGTTGGCACCAATATTTGCTGCGGCCGACACATTAGCGGAGAGGTTCGCAGAAACGGAGGCTGATAAATTAAGGCGGAAGACTACAAGCAGCCTAACCTGATCTGTAGCACCGACCACTATGCCGGAGAATGTTATATTAGTGGCATTTATCCGCGTCTCGTTGCCGAATGTTATATTGCTGCCGAAAAGCGTTGTATCCACATCAGGGTGGAATATGCCATCGCCGCTTGTGTCGTTATACACACTTACATTTACTATGAAAGCTGATATGTTGTTCTCGGATATGGTTGTATACGCCGTTGTAAGGTTTATGAGCAACGAGGTGACCGTTACCGACCCGTTGTTCGCTTGCAGCGAAAGGTTAAGCATAGTCACGTTGTCGCCCGTGTTTATATGGGTGGCTACCCTGCTGGTGCCGTTGACAGTAAGTGTTGTGTCGGCAAAAGCTGGACTCAGTAGAAATGTAAATAGAGCTATAACTACAATAATTTTATTCATCTTATTCCCAATTACTCTTAGGCACAAGTGGGATTTAAAGATTATTGAGAACTTTGATCAACCCTATAATTTGTCAAAGTTCACAATAAGAACTTTGAATAAAACATATATATTCAAAGTCCTCTATTTGTTATGCAGCAGCCCTGGCAGTTGCGTCATGCGTTTGCAATATTATTCCCCTTGGATATTTGTGTATATCAACGTGGCCTTCTCCCAGATATTCGTTAAATCCTCTATCAAGAGTTATAGAATTATTTCTAACTTTGAACTCCCTACTTATATATGGCAGACATAGCCTGCCGAGTTCCCCAAAATTTTTAAAGATTTTATCCCATTCCTCCGTGTACATCAATACAACCGTATTTTTGACAGATTTTACAGCAACAAGACTACTAACGTCTAAACTTTCTACCCTGATACTCCTCTTTTTCCCGTTTGTATATTGTTTCATAAAGCGCTCCCGACACCGAAGGAAGACAATGAACTGACGTACTCCGTACGTCCATGCGTTGGTTCTTCCTTATGGTCTTATAGCGCTCCAAGTAAATATTCTGGATATTATACTTACTTGAGCGCTACATGATGAAGCTTCG
>DATDXH010000080.1:0-6851 GCA_035289405.1 archaeon
GGGTCTTCTCAAAAGTTGAATGCTAGGCTATTTTTCCTCCAAAATTCATGGTAATCATAAGGTGTGGTCATAAACACCTTGGAGGGTTTTTCATGACCACCTGTCCTAAATGTGGAACATTCAGGATAAAGAAATATGGCAAGCGCAAGAATAAAAGAGGCGTTTTTCAGAAATTTCGATGCAAGACATGCGGATACCAGTTCATAGACGACGATTTTCTGGGCATGCAGACGCCTAAGGAAGTTGTTGCGTTCGCTATACGGTTATGGATAAGAGGATTGTCACCAGCATCTATTGTCGAAGAAATACGTATTGTGTACAAACTTGACAGGTCGGAGACCTGTGTGTATTACTGGGTTGAGAAATACCAGCCTCTTTTCAAAGCTATTAATGATATGCCGCTATGCGGCATATCTAAGCGGCTTCACTGGGATTATACATATCTCAAAATCGACGGAGAAGACGCTTATTTGTGGGCTTTGAAGTGCCCTGAGACGAAGCTTATTGTCGGGTGGATAATCACGACAACAAGAAACCTTGACGATGCCAAAGCTTCGCTGCGCGAAGCCAAGAGGCATTTTCCTGTTTCTTACCACCTTGAAGAAACTGTGTCTGACGGAGAGCAAAATTTTCCAAGAGCTATCTGGGAAGTCTTTGACCACGAAGTAGAACACTACAGGTACAAGGGATTCGTGGACAAGAAAAACAACAACATGATTGAAACATTATGGCGTTTCAAGGACAACATCCCGACATTCAGAACGCTGAAGCAAGCAAATAACTTTTTCACGATATGGGTAGCAATGTACAACATGAAAAAATCCAGACAAGTCTCAGAAAGCAGAGAAGTTCACAGACTCATGAAAATGGTAGAAATATGTTCAGAAACCAGCATTCAAGTTTTATGATGTTCCCGTCGGGCCCATAAGGAAAGGTTTAAATCTATGTAATACTTATTACATTGTATATGTTCCCTGCCATTGCTTCGGCAAGGGCAGGCTTATTTATTTCTTAATCCGTAATGAATCTTATGGATGGTAAAGAGCGTGTCTGCATATTCATAGACGGGAGCAACTTCTATCACTGTTTGAGAAAAGACTTTGGAGATATAAATATAGATTTCCAGAAACTTTCTCAGGAATTATGCAATAGAGACAGGCGTCATATACGAACGTACTATTATAATGCTCCTCTTGATATGAGCCGCGACAAGGAAAAATACAGCAAACAGCAGAAGTTCTTTGAAGCGCTAAGGAAAACACCAAATTTCAAAGTAGTTCTTGTCAGGCTCCAAAAACGCAAGCTTGACGGAAAGACTTATTATGCCGTGAAAGGCGATGACATACACATAGCTGTTGATATGGTAATGCTGGCTCAGAATAATTCCTATGACACTGCAATATTGGTAACAGGTGACGGAGACTTCGTGCCTGCTGTAGAAGCAGTACAGAGCTTCGGCAAGCGCGTGGAAAATGCGTATTTCAAGACGGGTCATTCTTGGCACTTGAGTCAAGCCTGTGATGTATCGACACTAATTGACAAGAATTTCATACAAAAGTGCATCATTTAGCAAGAATAAATAATCCACCAAGCATTATATCTGTAGCAGTCCTATTCTGAACTCGTCGGCTGTAAGGCGTCGGGCCCATAAGAAAATTTGAATCAGGTTACTATTTCTTTTTGTACTCCAATGATGCCTCGGACCACTTGATAAGCTCGTCCCTGTCATAGTGAGTTATCTTCCTTATGCCTATGCCAAGAAGGTCCAGGATCTTTTCCAGCGAAAACTCCTTTTTTTCTATTTCTAGTATGCGCTCGATTAGCATAGATGCGCTGAATGCCTGCGGGAAATTCCCGTATTGCACACCACTGGCAGGGTCGAAATGTTCGGCGCACATGTACAAGTTGGTCGAACTATTTATGCAAAGGTCAATTATCTCACGGGCCCTTTTTTCGTCGCCGACTCTTATATAATGCGCGGCAAGCCAGAGCGTGGCGAAATAAAACGGGAGCTGCGCGTCCTCGTTCCTTTTGATGCCGCCGCTGACGCTGAGTTTGTTCTCGATGAGCCTGATCGTGGATTTCATCCTCTTGTCGAACGGCTTCACGATGCCGTAGTCCTCAAGAGCCAGAACCGATATGTCCACTGAGCTGTCCTTGTCATAAGTCTGGAGAAAAGCCTTCCTGTAGTCAGACCAGCTGTTCTTAACAATGTCCTTTTTTATAACTGATCTAGTTTTTGTCCAGTGTTCCGGGGCTTTTTTATCGAGCAGTCCGAATATCTTCATCGCAGCGTCTATGCCGATGTAGCACATGACCTTGCCGTAAGTCCAGTGAGCTGTCTTATGCCTGAATTCCCAGATCCCGTTTTCCTCTTTCATGTAATTTTTGCAAATCCAGTTCGCAGCGGCCTCTATATTTCCGGCGTACTTGTAAAGAAATTCCACGTCTTTTGAGTAAAGAAAATACATGTACGCCATGTATATGACACTGCCTTCGCTGTCGAGCTGCAGCTGGGACTTGGCTGCATTGTTGAGGCGCAGTATGGCTTCGCCCCTGTCGATGTCTACTTCGTCCCCAGGTACGTGGCCGTCGATGGTGTAGAAGGGGGAAGCCCAATGGCCGTCTTTTTCCTGGACAGAGAAAAGGAAGGAGAGCTGCCGCTTCACGGCATAGAAATGATTGCTAGCCAGGAATGCCCTACAGGCATAATACGCATCCCTCACCCACATGAATCTGTAGTCCCATGAGTGCGTGCCGACTATCGACGCCGGCAGGGATGACGTGCCAGCCGCGATTATTGCCCCGTTCTTCTCAAAGGTCAGAAGCTTCATGGCAACCAGGGACTGCTTGTAAGCTTTGGTATAGTCGTCATTCAGTGTCTCGAGCGTCCGGCTCTTGTCAATCCAGTTCTTCCACAGCCCTATGCACTTCTGCAGCTGCAGCTGCGCATCAAGAAGCTTAAGCTTCGACAACGTTTTCCTTACCTCATCCTTGCTTACGCCATACACGAGTATTATCGGCACCTCCGCAAGCTCTTTCGGCCTGAGCTTTATTTCTAGGCTTTTTTTAAGAAATGTTATCGCATATACGCAGGAATCGTGACGGAATATTTTATTTTCCCTGACCTCCTTCCTGTTACCGCCCCGGTTGATGCGCACCTTTACGGTGAATTTTTTGCTTTTTCTGGACGTGTTTTGCAGGCTTAGTATCCTGAATATTATTCTCTTTTCTGACTCCATTGCTTCCGGTTCCGGCCATGGCATGAAGTCCGTCAGCTGCGCGGATAGGCCGGAAAATTGCAGGCGGGTCTTCAAGACAGCAGTGCCTTCTATGTATTCCTGTGACGACTTGAGCGCGTCAAGCTCCCTGCCGTTGTCATTTATGTCGATATCGAGCGAATGCCCCATGCTACTCACTATCTTGGAATAGACCACATGGCTGTCGAATTGTGGCAGGCAGAGCCACTCTATGTTGCCTACTTTTGACACGAGCGCGCACGTCTCTCCGTTTCCTATCATCCCGTAGTATTTTTGTCTGGCCATAAGATGTAATGGTGCTACAACGTTTATATTTGTTTCCGGATTTTCTTAAAATAGCGCCGGCAGTCATACTTTATTTGATGAACAGAGAAACCGGACTTGCAAGCGCCGAGACCGCGAAGCGGCTGCGTGAGCACGGGCGTAACGAGATACGCGAGCTTGTGCACACCTCTGCATTGCGGATACTGCTTAGCCAAGTGAGGAAAAACTTTATTCTTTACCTGCTTTTCGGGGCTGTAGTGATCTCGTTACTTGTCGGAAAGACTATAACAGCTTATACTATTCTTGGCGTCATTGCCGCCGTCATCGCCGTCGGATTTTTTCAGGAATACAGAGCGGACAAGTCGATAAAGGCGCTTAAGCAGATGATAATCTCCACAACGCCTGTCATCAGGGATGGCAAAGAAATTTTGATCTCTTCAGCAGAACTTGTGCCGGGTGATATTGTCCTGCTGAAATCTGGTGACCGGGTTCCCGCCGACTGCCTTGTGATAGATGCAATAGAACTGAGGACCAACGAGGCTGTACTGACAGGCGAATCGCACGAGATCAAGAAGTCGGGAAAAATCAAGGAAAACCAGCTCTACATGGGAACTCATGTAATAAACGGCAAATGCACAGCTTCCGTAGTCCGGACAGGAATGCAGACAGAGTTTGGCAAGATAGCTGGGATGATATCCTCCACTGAAAAAGAGATGCCTCTGCAGGCCAAGGTCAACAAGATAGCAAAATACATGGCTATCGTAGCTATTTTTTTCTCGATTGCGACAGGCCTGATCATGATTTCAAGGGGCTGGCCGGTAACCGATGTCGTCATTATCGAGGTGCTCATTGTCGTCATAGCGCTTTCTGTGTCTGCATTCCCTGAAGGATTTCCCGTAGTTCTTATTTCCACTCTAGCCACTGGGGCGCATCGAATGGCAAGAAAAAATGCCATAGTGAACAGGATGTCAATAATAGAAACTCTGGGCGAGACGACAGTCATATGCGCCGACAAGACAGGAACAATAACGAAAGGTGAAATGACTGTAAGGCATGTTTTTTGCGACAACAAAATGTTTAACGTGTCGGGAGTTGGATACGAGCACGGAAATGTGCTTCTTGGAAAACAAAAAATAAAGAGTGGAGATAATAAGACACTGGACATTCTTGCAAAGAATGTAGTTTTATGCAATGATTCAGCCCTGAAAATTGGACATGAATATATAGTAACAGGCACTCCTACAGAGTCGGCTCTCCTTGTTCTAGGGGCAAAAGCAGGTATTCTCTCAGAAGATACTGCAAGTGAAAGAAAAAAAGAAATTCCATTCTCTTCGGAAAGGAAAATGATGTTGGTATTGTGCAAGGAAAGCGGCTCATTTTTTGTGTACGCGAAAGGGGCGCCAGAAGTCATGCTCAAAAGATGTAGCTATGTTCACAAAAACGGCAAAATACAGAGAATGACAACCGAGGACAGAAAAGAAGTTTTGAATGTTAACACAAAACTGGCTACAGATGGTTTGCGGGTACTCTGTGCAGCGTTCAAGCAATGCAACGCAGATGAAAAGCTTGACAACAATCTTGTCTTTCTTGGCCTCATTGCGATGGAAGACCCCCCGCGTAAGGAAGTTAGGAATGCAATAAAATTGTGCAGGAAGGCCGGCATCGATGTCAAGATGATCACAGGTGACAATAAGGATACTGCGATTGCTATAGGCCATGAAATCGGGCTTTCAGGCGATGTTATATCAGGCGAAGAAATCGACGCCATCTCAGATAAAAAACTTTCCGAACTCGTCAAGAATGTGTCTATTTTTGTCCGCGTAAGGCCCGAACATAAAATGCGCATCGTAGCAGCCTTGAAAATGAACGGCGAAGTGGTAACGATGACTGGTGACGGAGTCAATGATGCGCCAGCCCTGAAAGAAGCACATATCGGAGTCGCAATGGGAAGGAACGGCACAGATGTTTCGCGCGAGGTTGCTGATATTACTCTCAAGGATGATAATTTCGCTACAATCGTGGCAGCAGTCGCCGAAGGAAGGACAATTTTCAGCAATATAAGAAAATTTGTTACATACCAGCTATCCTGCAATTATGCGGAACTGCTCATAATATTTATTGGGGTGCTTATCGGTCTTCCTGTCCCGCTGCTTGCGCTGCAGATACTTTTCATGAATCTTGTTACAGACAACCTTCCTGCAATAACACTTAGCTTCAACACTTCGTCACATGATATAATGCAGCAAAAGCCGAGAAAAAAGTCCAGCATTCTTGACAAGCAACTAGTAAAATTAATCTTTATAGCAGGCACTGTCATGGGCACAGTAACGCTTGGAGTCTATTATATTTCACTCGAAGCAGGCCTTAGCTTGGCAGAGTCCAGAACAGCCGCTTTGCTGACACTTATATTCTTCGAAATAGCCAACGCCTTTAATTTTCGCTCTTTCCGGAAGCTCGTGCTCAACCGTTCTCCCTTTACAAACAAATATCTTGTTATGGCATCTATCATATCAATTCTTGCGACATTTCTAATAATATACTCGCCAATCGGCGTGCTTTTCGAAACAGCGCCGCTTGAAATATGGAGTTTGCTAATTGCGCTTGCAGCGTCGCTTTCTATTGTCGTTGTTTTTGACGTGCTAAAGCTAATGAAGGGCGATTTGTCCAGCGAGCCGAAAACAACAATTCTTCTGAAATAGTTGTCGATTCAGGTCACATAATTTGACAAAAATTATTTTATCATCTATAAATCTTGTACTTGGCAAAATATTCACAGTGACAGACAATATAATAGACACGACGTTCGAGGAAATCGGAACAATCCTCAAGACAGCCATCGGAAGGCCCATGAAAATCTGCATAGCTTCCAGTCCGGGAATGGGTGGTTCCGGGATAATGGGGTCATCAGTAGCTTCAGGACTTTCTGAACGCGGCCATAGCGTGCGTCTGGTCTCCTATAGAAAACCATTCAGGCTTGAAAACAAGAATGTAAAGACTCATTTCATCCCTGTACGTAATTATCAGGCTCTCGAGCATTTTCCCGTTGTAATGAACATAGCATCAAAAATCTACGATGTTGTGAAAAGACACCAAGTTGACATAATAAATGTGCATTATGCTATTCCTTACTCAACAGCCTCATATCTGGCAAGGGAGATGTTTAAATCGGAAGGTGTCAAGATACCAATAGTAACAACAGTTCATGGAACAGATATACATACAATAGGCCAGAGAAGGGAATTCAAAGATATTGTCAGATTCAGCCTGAAAAGCAGCGATGGTATAACTTCAGTTTGCAAATATTTAGGCGACCAGATAAGAAGGAAA
>DATDXH010000081.1:0-2618 GCA_035289405.1 archaeon
ATGAGGTCGGCGTGCTGCCCGCCGAACTCGAGAACATAGATGTAACCCATATCAAAAAGTTGTATGAAAAATATTAAAAACAATCCATTTGCTAAAACTTCTCGGCATGATCGAGCAGCATATCTGGTATATCGCCTTTCAGTATCTTGAATCGAAGTTTGCACTTGCCGCACAATAAAATGTTTTTCTTACTGTCATAGTCAAGGCCGTTCTTGCACTTCGGGCACGCTATAACATCGAGCAGCTGCTTTGAGAGCATAGAAATAATTGAACTGAGCAATATTAAAATTAATGACGGAAGGTACGTTCACCCGTTAATATCATTGATAGTCCATATTCATCGGCTGCGTCTATTACTTCTCTATCACGCAGGGAACCACCGGTCTGTGCAACGGCCGTAATTCCAGTTTTTCCTATTGCATCAATCGAATCTCTGAATGGGAAAAGTGCTTCCGACGCGATGACTGCCCCGTTAAGCGTGTAATCATGAAAACTTCGTCTTGTTTCTGCCAGACCAAGTCTTTCTGCTTCGTGTTCAAGCTCGCGAACACGGTTTACTGCATGTCTTACTGCACGCACCCTATCCTGTTGTCCTGTTCCTGGACCGATAAGGACTCCATCTTTGAATATGGCACACGAATTGGATCTCAAAACATAAGCCGCAAACCATGCATTTCTAAGATCAGCAAGTTCTTCTGGCGTTGGCTGTCTTTTTGTTACAACACCAACACGTACCTTCTCATCTTTGACTTCTATTTCAGGCACTAGAAGATCACTGGAAGTCCTTATTCTTGTTAAAAACCTATCTTCAAAAGAAAGCATATCACCAGCTTCTATTAGTGATTTTATTACAGGCGCCGCCGGATCGCCGATATATTTCGGTAACTTATCAAAACCATCGTATTGAAGGGCTCTCAGGTCAGGTCTTTTTTCCAATATGCCAAGCGCGCCTTCTTCGTAATCAGGAGCGGCTAATGCCTCTATGAAATATTTTGCATCTCTTCCGTTAGACACTCTTTCTACAAGTTCTGTTGCAAGCTCTTTTGTTATTGGCTGATTGAAGCCGACCACGCTGCCGAATGCAGCTATCCAGTCAACCCACCATGCTTTCATGAAAGAGTCAACAATATTGCCAGTTACAGCTGCACCGCCACATGGATTTTCATGTTTCATCACTGCACATGCAGCATTATCGCAATATTTCAAAAATTCAGACGCCCAGAATGCGTCTTCGATATTTGTCAGTGAGAATCCACCTTTTCCAGTTTTGACTTCTCTTACACGAAAATTATATTCATCGTTTGCTAATAATGCGAAAAGTTGGTGAGGATTTGTTCCATATCTTTCAGTTATTTGAGAAGGGTGATAAACAATTTCCTGATTAGTTCCATCTGCGTAACGGATTTTTATTATAACCTGAACAGGTTTGTTACCTTGTAGAGCTGTTCTATACATGTCTCTTAGACCGGCCATTTTTTCGCCTCTCCAGCTTCAAACTCTTCCAGCGAGTCCCATTTGTTTTTAGGCTCGGCAAAAACCCACTTTCGGCCGTCGTAAACTGCCGCCGCGGCTGCCACCACATAACGCGGGTCTATCGCTTTGTAAGTACTGTCACGTATTTCTTCTGGGTCTACGCCACGGATAGGAAATCTAACTAGGCACAAGTTGAGATGTTCTAGATCAACACCACGCCATGGCTGTGCTTCTGATTCATGCAGGCCTTTGTAGGTCGCAATGCCAGTAGCTTCGGACCCATTGACGGGTACTGTTATCTGGCCCGTATATGTCCTGTCGTCGTCATCGCTTTGCCTTGCGGCTATTGCAAATAACGCGTCGCGGCCTTCTCCCTTGACCAATGCTATTCGCGGGGTAAAAAGCGGCGCGTCCGGTTCATATCCCCAGTCGCCGAGTATTTCCTCTGCCGTTGCTGCGCCAAACCCGCTGTAAAAATTACGTGCAGGTCTATTCTCGAATACATTCACATCGGTTTGCGCCCCATTCGTCACAAAAATAGTGCCATTTCTTGTCCTCATACAGTTATAGAATATAAGATCTGCCCGCTTTTTCTGGTCTTCCGTTGGTTCTCCTAGCGATCCTACATTCACACGATCTTCGCCGGTGTTTAGATCGAAGTACAATTTAAAACGACGCTTTTGGCTTCCTGCACTGCGACCTGATATGACGTAAGAAACGAATGGATATCCTTCTGATGTCATTCCCGAGAAACATGCGCGTCCGATATAAGACATGATATAAAATTTTTCTGCGAATATAAGAAACTTTTTGTAAAAATTCTGTATTTGTAATCTATTTGTATCTTTATTCAATTACATCTTCGGGTAAAATTTTCTTCTAAGAAAAGTTTAATCAAAAGAAATGATTTCCATATTTGAGCAAATTACATCTTCGGGTAGACGTCTCTGGAAATAATAACGCTGTCCGTCTTTGCCGCCAGGCCTTTCTTGCGCATCATTTCTTCGCTCTTCATTACTGATTTGGCCAATGCTACTAACTCGCCTTTCAACGTGATGATGGCTACAAGCTCTTCGGGATTTATGTTATTGCTCAGCTTTGATATGCCGCCAGTGTAAAGGGCTGAGCCGCTGGCAATTGCAAAG
>DATDXH010000082.1:0-5141 GCA_035289405.1 archaeon
TAACTTACAGAGCCGCCGTCATCCCTAACTTTGCATCTCAAAAGCGAATTCTTTTTGTCTAACGCCGCTAATTCTTTCTGAGATGTTACGCATAAACGCACAAGACTTACAAATTCGCCCCCGATTGGTCCTGACATTTAATTTACCTCTTTGATTGCTGCTTGCTTCTGCGCGGGCCGGCTGTCGAGCGTGATGGTTTGTGAGGCTCTGTCCTGCGCGGGTCCGATACGAGCAGGGAACGGTCGTAGTCTACATATGCTTCTTTCAGCTTGTTGTCCTTTGTCCATTTCACAAACGCATTTGCTATGGCAGTGCGTGCCGCATCAGTCTGGCCCCATGTACCGCCGCCGGCGACCTTGACGGTTATATTTACCTTGTTTGCTGCGTCGCCAGCAATTACCACAGGCTCTTTCAGCCTCATCTGTGCGTATCTCGGCTGTACAAAGTCTATGGGCTTTGAATTTATCAAGATCCTGCCGGTGCCTTCGCTGATGAAAGCACGGGCTTGTGCCTTCTTTCTCTTGCCCACTGCCATTATAACTTTCTTTTTCTTCACTTTTTCTTGTGTTTGTTCTGTCATAAATATCAACTCTGTTGTTCGCGGGGAATTTTCCTACGACCTACCAGGAATAAATTTGCGCTTCTTTCGTCGTATTTTGGATCTTCTTTAGGAATTGGAGTACCACTTATTGTGACATAACTGTGTATCGGTGTTTCAAGCTCATAACGCCCGTCTAGGTTTCTTACTACGGTAAATACACCGCCGCCTCGTGATATGTAGTTTTGTCCGACTTCTACTGTGCCACTTTTGTGTAAGTCAGCAAGTGATATCATTTCTTTCCACCTAGAATTCTTGATAAATCGCCCATCCTTATGTAGTTGCTCTTTATCGTCTTGACAGCTATGGATTCGCCTTTCATTCCGTTCGCATCAGAATATACCCGCAATTTCTTCAGTGCCGCACGGCCCTTATTGGTTTTGTATGGAAGCATGCTGCGCACGATACGCCTTACAAGTGCCGCAGACTGCGTGGGCAGAAACGGCCCATGTTGTGGTGAGCCGATCTGGCGAAGCTTTGTGTACTTCTCGACTATTCTCTGCGGGTCGCCCGTTATTATTACTCCGTCTGCATTTACTATCGTTATCTCTTCGCCTGAAAGAAGCTTCTTTGCCGTGTGTGAAGCAAGTCTTCCCAGTATCGCGTTCTTTCCGTCAAATACTATCATCATAAATCCCTTTCTTTTCCAAAAGAAAGGTCTTTATCATTTCCTAAAGAAAAGGAATTGACCAGACCTTGTCTTTGAATATTACTTTTTTACTATCACCTAGATTATTATCCTCGCTTTCTTGTCGACATTTTCAAGCGACATACATTCGCCGCCAGCCGCCTTTATCTTCTTTCTTGCCTCACCAGAGAATGACAAGGCATAAACTTTCACTGCCTTCTTTATTTCGCCGCCACCCAGGACCTTTCCGGGCACGGCCACGGACTCGTTGTTGTTTGCCAGCTTTTCTATTTTTGTCACGTTGACAGGATTTTTGCTTCTTGCGGGCTTGGCGAGATGCCTAGCCAACTGTAAGTAAAACTTCTCCTTTTTCTTCTCCATGTTCTGTATCAGTTTTTTTATGTTCGGATCTGTTGGTCCTGTTGGATGAGGCATAACTTAACCTTCTTTTGGAAAGAAGCTTAACCAAGAAACAACTTTGTTTCTGTGATTTTCTTCCTTTGTTATTTTATTTTTTTGCCAGCGTTCTTTTAGTTAAGTTTTTCTTTTTAAGAAAAACTTATGCGAGGGAGGAGATTTGAACTCCCGCAGACACTACTGCCACAGGATCTTAAGTTTGGCAGATAAGACTTCGAAAAGCCTTCTCCCCTGCCCCTTTTTCTGTAATAACCTTTTCCGTTTTTTCACACAGAAAAGGGTTATTTGACCAGGCTTGGGTACCCTCGCTTGCCTGATCAAAGTATTTTTTTCTTAATTCTTAAAGCATACTTATTTTAGAGCTTTCTTTACGCTCTCTGCAAAGTCCTCTGCACGCTCCTCGATTATGTCAAGCGCTCTGTTCAGCACTTCCTTTACGGGGAGGCCGCAAACCGATTCCACGTCAAATATGAAGCTCGTCTCGTCCGTGCTTACCGACACGCCCTCACTCACTTCAACGCAGCGCATGCACAGGGTGCACTTGTCCTCTGCGACCACCTTTACTTTTCCGTCCTTCTTTTCGAAAACATGAGTGGGACATATATCTACTATCTTTGCATCTGCGCCGCTGACCCTGACAACTGGTGAGTACTGGTAGCCTACATTCGCGGCCTGCCATTTTATGTGGTCTATGCCAAGGCCGAGTTGTGCTGTTGCTTCGAACTTAATTCTCTGGCCTTCCAACAGTTCAATTATTGGTATTTCCTTCTCGGTTGGATATACGCTCTCGTCAGTCGATTTCATGTTGCCCGATTTCACCGTGCAAGGGCCCTGCTTCTCCAACACGAGAGTGACTTCGCACCTGCTGCAGCCTTTGCCGGCGCACTTGCATTCGCCCTTCAAATTATAAGATTTTGTGTCAAACGCCAGCGGGATGAGACCAAGCCTGTGCGCTATAAGCTCGTCGAACATGCCCGATGTGTTCTCCTCGAAGTCTACAAATTCTATCGCCATCGTGGGTATTTCGTTCTTGATAACGCGCCTCAACGTGTTTGCAAATGCTGGATTGGATTTTTCAAGTAAGAACTTTATTCTCATATCAGATTTTTCAAGTATTTTTATGTTCATAACAAATCCCTTTCTTTTCCAAAAGAAAGGTCTCTGTACACCCCAAAGAAAAGGGATTAAACAAAGACGTTCCTTTTGTTATATTAATATTTACTTTATTTTATACTCTCCTACCTCTTCTGCCGCCTTTCTTCCTGCATGTGTCATGAGGAATTGGCGTGACGTCCTCTATCTGGCCGATTCTGAAGCCCGCCCTTGCCAATGCTCTTATGGCGGGCTGCGCTCCCTGGCCAGGTATGCGCGCCTTGATGCCGCCCGGCGCCCGTATTTTGATATGAATGTTTGTGATGCCAGCCGCAAGCGCCTTTTCTGCAGCTTTTCTTGCGGTCTTCATGGCCGTGAATGGCTTGCCCTTGTTCATGTCCCTGTCCGATACCTGACCGCCTGTTGCCAGGGCTATTGTCTCGGCGCCTGTCAAATCAGTTATGTGGATTATCGTGTTGTTGACAGACGAATAAATGTGTGCTACTCCCCATTTTTCTTTTGTTACCATAATTATTGCCTCGTTATAGCTCTACAAGGAAACAATCTGGTATTACTTCCTTGTGAGCTATATGTGAACCCAGAAAACATATCTGGATTATTTTCTGGGTTAACTATAAATGCATTTTCATTCTTCGTTCGTGACGGTCTGCGAGATGTTTATATGTGCCAGATAACGCCCTATTATCGGCGTTTTTATTGCCCCATCAATCATGCTTCTATAAGACTCCATCTTTCCCCTATGATGTGCTGCTTGTCTATTATGATCCCGGAAGTCAAAACGAATAATATCTGGATAAATCATAATTATCACTCAGTAATCCTTTACAACCCTTTCATACGCACGTTCGTGCGCCCTTTTTCTCGCTCCGAAATATTTTGCTAGAGGCAAACCAAACATACCGAAACTTCTTGCCCGTTCTTCCAGCCTTTCGTACGTACTGAATTTTTTCAGATGCCTTGCCAGTTCCGGGTCGTCCACCCCTGTCGTGGCAACTTCGCTTCCGCCCAATGACATTATTTCTTCACGTCCTCTTTGACCATTTTTGATGCGAGGTAGTTGCTCAATGATATCTTGTCCTCCATCTCCTTTTCTACAATATACGACGGCCAGTACATCTTCTTGTTGTTCACAAGCACGTGACCGTGGACTATCATCTGGCGCGAGTGCCTCATGCTGTTTGCGATACCTTTTTTGAACACCAACGTCTGAAGGCGGCGTGAGAGAATGTCGTCAAGACCGATCTGCAGGACGTCGTCCAGTCTTTTGCACTGGATTCCCAGACGGTTGAGACGCGTTATCAGCTCCTTTTCCGCAAGCTCGTTCTTTTTTGCCTGTAGCTCCCTGGCCCGACGTCTGTAATCACGGACTATACTTTCGGCGCGCCATATCTCCTTCTTTCTGCGCAGCCCGAAATCATTGAGAATTTTATGTTCACGGTCTATTCGCTCCTTGTCGTAAGGCTTCTTTGGCCGCTCGTACTTTTTCTTGAACTTTTTTGGCTGACCCATAAATTATCACACTGCAATTCTCCTTAGATTTTCGATTACCACTGGTTCCCACTCCCTTACACTTCTTAATCTTTCCGGGCCAGTTGCAACGTATCCAATTGCATCCTTATCCGAGTGTCCATCAATCAGGTTCACTCTTGCTAAATGGTCTGTATAAACTTGTTCTCTTTTCATATTCATTAGATCTTTTACCACACCATCGTAAAACACCCTATCACAAAGCCAGTCTTGAACAGGGTTTTTTCCTGGAACAAAATTATTGATGTCATCTGCGTAATCCATAATTATCACTTCTTATCTTCTTTCGGCTTCGCTGCTGGCTTGGCCGCTTGCAGTATCTTCTTCCTCTGCACGCCCACGCTCTTTGATGTTCTGAAGCTGCTTCTTGTGCGCTGGCCGCGTACCGGCTGTCCCAGCTCGTGGCGTATGCCCTTGTAGGCGCGCATTTTTCTGAGCATGTTTATATCGTCGCGCTTTTTCAAATCAAGCCCGGCCATTGTCAGATGTGACGTTTCGCCTGTTTCCGGGTCCTTTCTACGATTTTGCATCCATGATGGAAGTTGAGGATTTTTTATGAACGCCTCAATTGATTTGACTTCGCTTTCACTCAGGGTACCCAGTTTTTTCTTGGGGTCCATGCCTATGGCTGTGCAAACAGATTTGGAAAACATGAAGCTTACTCCCTTTATTCTTCGGAGTGCCCTTTCAACGCTTAGAGAGCCGTCTATATCGGTTGTCATTACCCTGACTATTCTTCGAGTCTCTTGCTTATCCATTTTATCACTTGAAACGCGAGCAGAACGATGCAAAATCGATTCTCTGAACAACTCACGCCCGTCTGCGCGTATACAACAAGGTTCATCGGAGCAATATAGG
>DATDXH010000083.1:0-5639 GCA_035289405.1 archaeon
TTAACCGTTAGAAGGAGTCTCTTCCACATCCTCTGTCTCGACAGACGTAGGCGAGATGTGTTTTATTATCACTACGTCGCCAACGGACTGCACCATGCTGAAAGGTATTATGACACCCTTCTTGTCGCCTACTAGCGAAGCAAGGAACGAACCGCGTACTGCATCCACTACGAGCGACTTTACGCGGAACTTTTCAAGATCAAGACCTACGTCGATAATCTTGCCGCAGTATACGCCCTTGTGAGTAAAAACGTCCTTTCTGGTCATATCCGAGAAGCTCTTTGGTGTTATTGACATTGTAATTCCTCCTATAGTATTACTTTACTCTATAGTGCTTGGTGAATATAAAGGTTGCCCGGTTTACGGACGTAATTGTCGTGTGATTGGAAGAAGTCCCTGAAGTGGGTCGAGGCAGATTCGAACTGCCGGCCTTCGCCTTGTATTTGCCTAGAGAAAGTTAACTGTCTCTATAGGGCGACGTCATGACCGCTAGACTACCGACCCGTATCTAAAACCGGCATACGCCGGCGTCATATTCATATTACTTCGACTTCCTTTATATCATGACTTAGCATATTGTTCGATTCGTCGAAATGTACACTACCGATGAACTTCTTGCCCTGAAACATAAGTGGCATCCATATCCTGTCGTCGGGCCACATCTCGCCGTATGGGACATTGTCAATCCTGAACCACTTGGGCGCGGCTTCTTCCGTCTCCCTTTCTATACCATCAAAATCGTCCGCAACAAAAATATGAATATCCCATTCACCTGCTTGGTAATGAAACTTTAACTGGCCGATTTTTACCGGCGCCTCAGGGACAACACAAACTTCTTCGTACACCTCACGCTTGGCCGCGTCCTTGATGTCTTCGCCGTTCTCAACTTTTCCGCCTGGGCCATTCCAGAATCCTGCACCTATGCCTTTCTTTTTCTTTATTGCATCGAATGGGTTTAATACCCCGTCCTTCAGGACGCGTATTTTACTTCCATTCGTGCAAAAATACTGCGGCTTTTAAGCCGCAGATATTTATCAGCAGGACTTTGCCGTATTTTATTATGAAGCATAGGGTTCCTACGGTTAGCATACAATCACTCGTTTTTCACCTTAAACATTTTTCCGTGGCCAGGAATGATATAATCTGCAATTTCTAAAATCCTTTTGCGAGACTCAATTAATTTATTCATGTCCATTCCTTTTGATTGTGAGCGGTCTTTTTGATTAATATTGAATACTTGTTTTTCTCCGTCAAGCCACCAAATAACATCACCAGCAATTACGATTTTACCCTTAGGGGTATTTACGATGAGTGATAGGTGTTCCTCAACATGTCCAGGAGTCTCAATAATCTCGACATCCTCTCCCAATACGTGTTTGTCAAACTCCAACAATAGGTCCTTATCGTACATCAAGTTAGTGTCAAATGTTATGAACTTTGCGTTTTCAAATATCCCCGCAAGCAAGACATGGTCAGGATGGCGATGAGATAAGAAAACATAATCAATATCCTTGGTGATTAGCCCTTCTCTTTGTAATGCCTCCAATAACCTTTCACGATTGCAGCCTGGGTCTGTAATGATTTTTTTGTCTTCTGTAGTAACTAGGCAAGTAGTAGAACTGGCCACCCATCCCTTCTCAAGTTTTTTCGCATACCCCTCTATCAAAACTTTTACTTCGGCCATGATTTTCACTTCTATAATATTTTTCTTTTCCAGTAGGGCTTTTCTTAACCGAAAGACGCTTTGCGTCATCCAGAGAAGAAAGGGGTTAAGCGCTGGGAGGGTATGTTTCGCCTTAAACATACTCTGTCCTCCTCCGTGAGAATAAGACATACGTTATACTTCTTATAATTTGCCGCCCTAATATTTAAGTATTCTAACGTATTTTGTTTTATGAAGAAATATCCCGTGCAGACAAAGGGCTTCAGAATAGCCGAATTTGAGGATATTAATGTTTTCTGCGGAAGGGACATTATTGGTAAATCCTATCCCGCTTGTCAAGTTCAAATATGACAATTCTTTTTTGCTCATAGTTAATTCTGTATGTAGCCCTGTAGTCGCCTACCCTGATTCTGAAAACGCCGTGCTTCCCGACAATTGTCTTGGCGTCATGCGGCACTGGCTCGTTGGCGAACGCCTCGTCAATCTTGTCCATGATTCTTTTTGCTATATGCTTGTCCAGTTTCTTCAAGAATTTGCGCGGTTGCTTGTCGTAGAAAATCTCAAAGCTCATATGCCTATCTCTTTTCTCAGGTCTTTGCCAGAAATAAGTGCGCCTTTTTTCTCATCTTCATAACTTTCTTTGAGCAGCCTTTCTTCTCCAGCTGTTAGAAACATGTCCTTGTCTGGCATATTCTCCTTTATCATTTGCAGGTCTTTCTTAATGCCCTTCAGTTCATCAAGAACCTGTTTTATATCGTTTGACATAGTAATACTAATTGCCGATACTTCTTAAAGTTTGAGCAGCTTCCGAGATGATTGATATGGAAAAGAAAAGACATTTAGAGGGCAAAGGCGAGTTCGATTACGATTACGCTAACGATATATTGTTCTTCAAGATAAAGGGCAGGGAATATGACTCGTCTATAGAAGCTGACAGATTTACTATGGATATAGATAAGGAAGGCTTTGTTGTTGGGATACAAATCTTTGATGCGTCTGAGTTCTTGAGAATAGATAAATTGAAACTGCGCCAAATTCGTGGATGGCGATTCGACTCCACTGTTGATGAAGGGCGCATAGAAATAAGGGTTGTTTTTGAGACGATTTACAGAAATAAACCTGTAATTCACAAGCCAATAATTATTGAGCCTGCACCCGAATCTTTGATGGAATCTAAGGTCGTTTGCACCGTTTAATTCTATCACAAAGAACCCTATACTCCGATCATTTATGGCGGAGTAAAAGGCGCTGGTACCTTTTTCTCTAGTTACATGTATAAGTAAAAAGAGCAGCCAGAAGGCTGCTCTTCGAGCACATAGCTCGCTAAGACACACTTAGCTGTAGCTTTGCTCGTTCTGATATAAAAAGGAGTTGGTTCGAATGCAGAAGTTAGAAGCAAATAGCCATAGCTATGGGCAAAGCTGGTTTCACATCGTATTTTGCCCAAAATACAGGCACGATGTGTTGGAAGGAGACATACAAAAATTCGTATACGAGCAGTTTTACGAAATCGCTTACAAATGGCAAATGCGATTTCGTGTCGTGCGCGTAATGCCAGATCATGCGCACATTTTCGTGTCGCTGAAATCGTGGCAGAGCCCTGCTTTTGCTGTGCACAAACTGAAGGGAATTTCCGCGCATGAAGTTTTCAAGAAATTCCCGTTTCTCAAAGAAAAGAAATTTGGCGAGAAAAGATTCTGGGGAGGGCAGTTCTGGAGCGACGGATATTTCTATCGCTCTGTCGGGTCTGTGACGGATGACGCGGTTGAATTCTACATCCGCGTCACGCAGGACAAGCACTTGCGAGACAAGTTCTACACACGCGTTGGAGCAAGCAGCAAGGAGGCAGAGGAGTTTGAAGATCCTTACATAAAATTTTTGCAATCAAAACCTTAGCTTCACAAATTTCAGGATACCGCCGGCATTCATGCGGCGGTATTTCATTTCAGCTTCTATCCAATTTATTTGAGAGTCGTCAGCGTATGTCTTACCCTTAGCGCTGGGAGGGGGAGATTCCGCATAGAAGCGCTTCACGCTTCATACACTTTTGAACCCCCGTGGGACTTGCGCCCCACAGGTTTAGCAAACCTGCGCCTTTAACCAAGCTTGGCTATCCCAGCAGTGCTTAAGTTTTGGGCATAAACTTTATACATGTGATTAATTAAATAAATCTGGTTTATATGACCGATGAAGTCGAAGACAAGATAAAGAAAATGTCGGATATACGCACGCTTGTGATGACGTCAATAATTTCCGCTCTTGCGCTTGTCGTTGGTCTTTTCTGGAACGAGGCGATAAAAGCTGCTATCGAGCAGATAGTACCACAGGGCGAGGGACTTTTTTACAAGTTTTTGGCGGCCTTAATAGTTACAATCGTTGTTGTCATTGTAATATATGTAATAATACACAGCCAAAGGCTTGCGGAAAAACGGCTGAAAGAGCTTGAATCAATGCGCTTGAAATTAAAGGTGAAAAAGCAAGGTAACTAATCCTTTATTTAAGGCTAACCAAATTAGTTTACGTTACGCTCCGTTCGTCTAGCACGGTCAAGGATGCTGGCCTTTCAATACACCTTTCCAGAAAGCTGCACCAAAGCGGAATAAAATGGAAAGTGTGTATAAAGAAAGCCGGCGGCCCGGGTTCAAATCCCGGACGGAGCACTCATAGTTGAGTTAAGTTCTTGCCCCTTGAAAAAGAGGGTTTGAGTCCATATAGGACGTCAAAAGGACGTCCTATGGCTCGTGGCTCAATAGCGACCTGAAACAAGGTTAGCTATTATGAGAAACGATGTCCATAACTCGAAACACAGACTGGAGATGGCTATAGCCTTTATCCAGAGAGATTCGTCTATTTCTGACAAGAACAAGAAGGCCTTGGTAGATTTTCATAATTATGCCATAGCACAGGGCTTGAGTTTGAACCGAGTATTGCGCTACCTGTATGATGTAAAGAATCTCAACAAGTTTCTCAAAAAAGACTTTGAACTGACCACAAAAGATGACATAGAAAGGGTGCTTACGGAGTTGGAAAAGTCTCACTATGGCGAGTTCACAAAGCACGGCTTCAGGATAGTCATAAGGATATTCTATAAGTGGCTTAGAGGGACGCAATGGTTTCCTGAAGAGGTTAGATGGTATGCAATCAAAGAACCAAAAGACAAAATCAGACTTCCAGAAGAATTATTGACAGAACAGGACATAGCCAAGTTGATCAATGCTGCTAGTAATCCAAGAGACAAGGCTTTTGTCTCGGTGCTATACGAAAGCGGATGTCGCATTGGAGAGATGATGTTTCTAAGGCTAAAGCATGTGAAATTTGACAGCTATGGCGGACAGATAGTAGTTGAAGGCAAAACTGGATTCAGGCGAGTAAGGCTTGTTTCTTCTGTGCCGTATCTGACAACTTGGATAAATGCACATCCAAAAAAGGACGATTCAGATTCTCCACTCTGGATATATTTCCTAAAACAAGACTTGGCTGTTTATCATACCTATAGGAAAATGCTGGAAACTCTAAAGAACAGGTCTGGCATAAAGAAGGCCGTTAACCCGCATATTTTCAGGCACAGCAGAGCCACATATCTGGCAAACCATCTGACTGAGGCGCAGATGAAGGAGATATTTGGCTGGACAAAGAATAGTGATATGGCTTCCATCTACGTTCATCTAAGCGGAAGAGACGTGGATAAGGCCATACTAAAGACACATGGCATAAAGCTCGAAGAGACAGAAGAAGAAAAGAGCCTTCTTGAGCCTAAGCAGTGCAAACGCTGTAATGATGTGAATCCAGCTACAAATAAGTTTTGCAGGGTTTGCGGTCTGCCTCTGGACGATAAGATAGCTGATGAAATTATAGTTAATGAACTCAAGAGGCGTCAGGCAGATGGGATTATGGACAGGTTGGTGAAGGATGAAGAGTTCAAGAAAATGTTGTTGGCACATCTACAGAAGTGATATCATTCTTTTGATCTTGCTAT
>DATDXH010000084.1:0-2274 GCA_035289405.1 archaeon
TGTGTTCGTCTATGCCGCAATGGAACACAAATATCTTGCTGCCTTTCTCGTCAGGCACTTCCAGCCGTTCGAACATCCCGACCTCGAGAGAACCTTTTTTACCGAAAAGACCAGCTATCTTTACTCCTGTCTTTTTGTCAGTTGTAAATTCCAACTTTATTTTTTCGCCGTCTTCATATTTGGCCACATCGACAACAAGGCCGGCGTTCTCAAAGACGGAGAGCATTGTCTTACCTGTGGGAGAATAGTCGTGTGAGCCTGCCACTATGTAGATCGGAATGCCCTCGTCCTTGCAGCGCCTGAAAATAGCGGCCGCACTTTTCAGTACATCGACCCCGGGCAGTGAGGTGTCAAGCAGGTCGCCGGCTATTATTACGAAATCGACCCGCTCGGAGATGCACATGTCGATAGCTTTGTCGAACGCCTCGAGCGGTTTCTCGCGCATCTCAGGGTGGCTGGACCAAGAACCGAGATGGCAGTCGGACATATGGGCGAACTTGAAAGACATGCACGTAATAGCCAGAAAAATTACTTAAGAATCAAAATTGATAAATTTACGTCTTTGATCTGTAAAATTTACGAGAACATATGTTTATATCGGATTGTCTTCCACGACGATCGCACTTTTTTAAGACGTTCTTTTAATTTTTTCGCTTCTTCGTCACTCATGTTCCAAGCACCGGCGAAATCCATTATGTTATGTTTCTCTATTTTATTTTGATTTTTTGATGATACTTTTTTCATGCAATCACCACTTTCTTGTCTGTTAATTTTAATTAACTATTTGACTTCTATCATGACTTTTCTTTTCGATAGCGGATACATCTTTACGTCTTTGCCCGCTTTTAACTCCAGCGCTTCTCTTATTTCCTTTGGAATCGTGATGACTACCGTGTCGCCCACCTGCCTGAGCTTGAGCGATATGCCGCTGTTCTTAAATTTTTTTACGGTCAATGCGAAATTTATGTCGTCCGAGTAGTCTATTCTCTTGCATTTCTCGCATTCCCATCCCCTGACTGCAAACCCCTCTACATTGAATGACTTGGGCTTCATCACGCCGCCGCATTCGCACTCCATGTCATCCTCATAAATTGTTTTTTTCATTATTATCATCCCACAAATCCTATGTGCCTTATCCGCCAATATTCGAACCCGCTTTTGCTTGTCTTCAATTCAATGACGACCTTCAATATTTTGCCGCTCCTTCGTGCGCAGCGTTCTTCAACGCCCTCCTTGCGCCTTCCTTTTGCACAATCATAACTTTCACTGAGGATGGCAGCGATATCATACAGGTTCAGCCCAAGCTCTCCTGCCTCCTTTGCCGCACTTTCGGTTATGGCTCTTATTTGTATATTTCTGTAAGCCGGCATTAATATCTTCTTAAGATATCTTATACAGATATCTTTAAATATGTTGTTTGCAACGATTTTCTGGCATCCAAGAATTAATGTACAACATATTTCACGATAATAGCCGTTTTGTCCGCAAATTCTGCATAAGACTGCCACTTTTAAGGAACAAACCCTTAAGAAACTTTCGGCTGTAATTACTATGCTATAGTGACAAATAAGCTTCTTTCAGAAAGAAGCTTAAGCAAGAAACAATTCCAGAAGTCATGTTTACCCAAATACACAACATAACATCGGCACGTATTCAACTGCTTTTAAAATTCCCCTGAACTAGATTAATCATGCCAACAGAAAAACAAATGTCACAAGTTATAAAAATCCTCAAGAAAAACCGCGGCAGGTTCATCGTTCCTGCGCTGACGGAGATAGCCGAGGAGAAAGACCCGTTTAAGGTCCTTGTATCTTGCATACTCTCGTTGCGGACGCGGGACGCAACCACTGCACGCGTCAGTAGAGAGCTTTACAAGATTGCTGACACGCCGCGAAAGATTGCTTCTATGAATTTAAAAAAACTTTCAGCCGTTATTAAGCCCGTGAATTATTATAAAACGAAAGCAAAAAGAATCAAAAATATATCGGAACGGTTGGTTCGCGAGTTCGACAGCAGTGTACCGAACGATATTGACACGCTCATGAAATTCAAAGGTGTTGGACGCAAGACCGCAAACATAGTAGTTGTTTACGGCTTCAACAGTCATGGGATCCCCGTTGATACACACGTACACCGAGTTTCAAACAGGCTCGGTTGGGTCGAAACTAACACACCGGAGAAAACTGAAGTTGAATTAAGAAAAATCCTACCGAGAAAATACTGGATTGACCTGAATGACTTGTTTGTGCAGTTCGGCCAGAACATATGCATGCC
>DATDXH010000085.1:0-7431 GCA_035289405.1 archaeon
AGATGCCTTTTTTCATTTTTGGCATTCATTTTTTCTTTTTTCCTTCGAATAATCTTATGACGTCTAGTAATAGGTCTTGGTTTCCCTGATCTACTGGAACTTCGGATCCGCTTATAATCCTATAGACGGAGTCGGCGTAAAGGTCCGCTATCTCGATTATTTCCGGGTAGGCATCGAGAATGCCCATGGAGCACTCCTGCAACAACCTGTGGAATCTTTTTACCTCTCGCCTGGTAGCGCCTTGTATATAGAATCCAATGCCATCGCCGCCAAGCTCGTCCATCCGGAATAAGTCATCTCTTCTTACATAGCCTAGCGGAAGTGCCTGAGATAAATCACATATTTCTGGCGAATCAGCGACAGTCCGAGTGAGTGCATAAAACTGCGGATGCGGCTTTCTCTTCTGATGAGCCTGTCGTAGCATCTTTCAGATATCGGCTCAGTTGAACGTGCAACGTTCGTGCTGGAGAATCCCCTTCCTAGCTCGCTTGATCTGATAAATCCGTCAACTGCATACGCCACGACCAGCCTGCCTTCGGCAAGTTTGTACTTCATGTCGGGCCTCGCAATGATGCCATGATACCATGCAAATGGCGCGTACTCTCTGGTTGCAAAGCTATATTCTATGCCGTCGCGATTTTCGGAAGAAATCATACCCCGTACATTTGGTTTAAATCCTCAAAAACCCTGATTTACCTATGGATACAAAGCTAATAATATTTGGGATGTTGTCTGCTGTCTTAATTATATTTGTTTACCCGGTATTTTCCGCGCAGTGTTCTTTTCAGACTAGTGAGAGTGCGTGTGAAGCTAACAACTGCTTCTGGTGCGAGGGCTGCGTCAACAACATGCTGGGCAACGGGCTTGGAGGCGACAAGTGCGTTCCGTCTTCTTTAGATTGCACATACTCATGCTCGATGCAATGCGGGGCGCAGTGCCAGACCAGCGCAAACTGTCAGGGGAATATTACTGATAACACGTGTTACTATGACGGTAAATGCAGCGCGTGCTCCTGCATATACAAACAGGACTTATGCCCGAAGAACGGAACAATAATAAACGATGAAATCAGGACGTGCTACTACAGCACACGCGCATGCGGCACTAACGGATGTTCAGTCCAAAGTTGTGTGATGAGCGAGGGGCAGATATGCCACCCGGACGACGGCTGCAAGCAGGGGAATGCGCAAGAGGAATATTTAACTGATTACTCATGCAAAAACAACGAGCTCCATGCCGACCTTATAACTTATTACTGCAATGCCACTGAATGCTCATATTCGAAAACGGATACGCTTGTTGAGCGGTGCGAGAACGGATGCGTCCCGATAGACGCCGGAGGCGTCAGTCAGAGTGCCAAATGCAACGAGGAGCTGTGCGACATATACGGCGTCAAGAGACTATGCAGCCGGCAGGACGGCTTTTACGGCGACCGCTATTGCGCAGGCAACGACATATACCAGAGCTATCGCACGTATGGCTGCGGCACAAATGAATGCGTGCCAAACGACGAGGCGAGGAAGATTTCTTCGTGCAACAATGAAACGACGCCTTCGGCGTCCGGCTCTACCTGTTATAATGGCAATTGCGTTGAACCTAAACATGAACAGGTTGTATATACTGATTATATTCTGCCCCAACCAGAAGAGACGGAAACGCCAAGAGAGCTTACAACGGTCATGCACGTGGGCGGGCGCCTGTACAACGGTTTCCTTTTCGGGAGCAACCAGATCATAATACCGTCTTCCGGCAGCGGCCAGATAAATTTCATAATCAGGCAGACGAACAGGCTTGGAGCGTTGGTAGTAGAAGCCGATAAAAGAATCATATTCGAAGGCAACGCAGCGCCTGATACGTACAGCGTGCCGTTCACAGCGAGCAGGACAATAACAATATACACGAGAAGCTCGGGCTGGTTCTTTTTCACGCCGGCAGCGTATGATGTAAGAAATATAGTGATTTCATTCGTATAAGGTAACTTTTTATTTGCCAATCGACATCTAACTGTCTAAGGGGTTGTGGTATAACCTGGTAGAACAGCAGTCTCCAAAACTGCTTATGGGAGTTCGAATCTCTCCGACCCCATTTTTTATTACGAATGTGTCAAATTGCTCTATAAGTCAGGAATTTTATGTTTTATAGAAAAGGATTCAGTTCTGTCCAGTCCACCGACATAAACCAGCATTCAGGTTTTAGAGATAACCGAATGTAACGTTACAGGCGGATTTTATCATAGGAACTAATAATAGAATGCATACCGTTTGTTTCCTTGTAGAGATATAAACTCTGATAAATAATTCTTTGTATGCCAAAAATAATCTATCCGACAAAGAGAGAGTTATAGTTAAACAAGTGAATAACCGCCGGTTAGAAACCGGCGGCATCCTGCGAGCTAGTTGACGACCCAGTGCTTCCTCTGCGCCCTCTCTACATAGAATTTCACAGCAGCCGCTGTCGTGCTCCCTACGCTGCGGTAGAAATATCCACGCGACCAGAATTTATTTCCCCATAGCCACGATCTTGTCCACATGAAATGATGCTCGCGCATCATGGCCGAAACATTGCCCTTCAGGTCATGCGCAAGCGTCTCTGCGCTGTATCTTCGGCATTGCTTCACGAACAGGTGTACATGGTTGGTTCCGAACTCCATAGCAGCCACAGTTATGTGCATCTCCCCTGCCTTTGCGAGCATGTATTCGCGCGTCTTGTCAAGCACGTGCTTGCTCTTGAACACGTTGCGCCGATACGCAACCGTGAACACGAAGTGGAAGTTCGACTCCCCCACCGAATGGCTTCCTCTGACTAGATTGAATTTTGTTTCCTGCATGAAATCACCTTTTTATCCTATAACGAGCAAAGCTACAGCTATTGGTAACTGCGAGCTATGTGCTCGGGCGCGGCCTTCGGGCTGCTCCTTTTTATTTATTGATTTCACAGAATTAGAACGCGGCGCCGTTCAACCTCCGATTAGAAATCGGAAGCTTTCTCGGCGCGGACAGTAAAGATTCTGGATATGATTTTTACTTGTTTACATATAGCTCACAGGTGTATAATACCCGATTATTAACCTGTAGAGCTATAATAGCGCTTAATAAAAAAATAGTGAAAAAATCTGGCGGAATGATTGGCATAATAAGTTCAGAGAGAATTGAAGAAATACTTAGTGAAATGAAAAAAGAAGAAAGTGACTTATTGTTGCAGGCGAGTGTTTTGATGTGTGAAACGATAACAAAGCAACCATTTGCCGATGGCAATAGAAGAACCGCATATGAAGCGGCAAAAGCATTTTTAAACATAAATGGCATAGATTTAATAACAAGCGATGATGAAATAGAAATAGTTGTTGACAAGATACTTGCAGATATGATGAATAGAGAAGAGCTAAAAGAATGGTTCAAACGACATGTGAGGTAATAATTATGCAAAAAAAGAACGAAAAGAAATTCATGGAAGTTGCAAAGAAGAATGTAGAAAAAGATATGATATTACTTAAGAAATTAGCAAAACATTGATTTTTCTAATATTGAGAACTTTGATTAACCTATAATTTGTCAAAGTTCACAATAAGGACTTTGAATGAAATATATATTACTCAAAGTCCTCTATTTCTTAATTGAATTTCAAATGCCATCGGCTTTGACCCCGCTGACATTTATGTAAGTTCTCCCTGACCTTCGTTTGGCTTTAAATATATAACCATTATAAGGTACTTATAACAATTATGAGGTGAGATTATGGAGACAACAACAATCCCGATAAGCAAGGATATAAGAGATGCGCTCAAGAGAGCAGGCCGAAAAGACGAGACGTATAACGACATAATTAGAAAATTATTGAAAGCTTCGGAAATCAAGAAATTCTACGACGAGATGGAAAAAATCCTGGAAACAGAGGAGTTTGTTCCTCTTGGCAAAGTTTAATGTACGTCTGTCCAAAAGTGCAGAAAAAGAGTTGAATGGTTTAGAAAAGCAAATTCAGGATAGAGTCAGAGCTGGACTAAGAGAACTTGAAGATGACCCGTTCCAGCCAAGACCGAAAGCAGACATCAAAAAATTGCATAAGATGTCCAAACATCAGTTCTACAGGTTACGGATAGGAAATTATAGGGCAATATATGCAATAGAAGGCACAGATGTCAAGGTTACAAAGCTAATTCCACGGGGAAAAGGATACGAATGGCTTGACTGACCCCGCTGACATTTTTGTAGATGTGCTCCGACCCCACTTGACCTTTAAGGTAAGGTTAGGTTCATAGAATTGTATGAAAGTGGGCAAAAAACAACGGGCGGCTATTGAATTTGTATGCGTCATTACAATTGTGGTTATTCTTTATTTTGTTTCGCCATTTATTCTAACAAATATTTTAAAATTTGACGCTACTGTATTCGGTTATTTTGCACCGGGAATTGTAGCAGGATTCTCATTCATACTGCCGGTTCTCGTCATGGTTGTGTGGATAAAACTCAGATTAAAAGCACTTCGAAATACTCTCGGGAAATAATATTTAAAACCTCCCTACACTTGTTAGTTATATGGAAAAGATGACACTTTTACAAATATTGAATGAAATTCCAACCTCTAAACGCCCTGCGTTAATTGGGGCTATAGGCGAAGAATATGCTATTGCTAAATATAAGAAAATGGGTTATAGTGTAAATAGAATAATTGAAGTATCGCCACTTTCGACTATTGAAATTGGGTCGCCAATTTTACATATTGGCGCCGTTATTAAAAAGAGAAGATTATTTAGATTCAGACATTTAGATGACAAGCGAACAGACGAAGAAATAATAGAAGACCACACAGCATTTGACGAAGGTTGGAGACAGTATCCGCCTATATTGACGCACCATCGTGAAGTATGGGATAAAAACACGGATGAAGATGTTTCTGTTCCAGATTGTTTGGATGATTCTTTATTTATCAATATTGCATCCAGAATTAATGGCAACAGAGAAGCTATCATGTTTGCTGAAAAAACTGTCAATGGTGATATTGTTGGTTTTCCAGATTTGTATGTAGAAAAGGGTGATGATTTCTTCTTTGTTGAAGTAAAAACAACATGCAATTTGGAAAGGATAACAAAAAATCGTGGTGGCGAAACGTCACTTGAAAACTTATTGAGACCTAATCAGTTAGAGGTTAAAAAGTGGCTGGAAAAATTAGGGTTTAGATATGTTATAGATGTCGTAGAATACGAAGCTTTTTGACCCCAAATTAACCTTTAGCTTTTGCATTCCTCCGACCCCACTCAAGACCCGTGAGAGAAATAGGGCGGCAGCATTTTTACATTTTGTTCTATCGCGGGTTTCGTGTTTCTCTGCCTATGATATGCGAGCCTTTCATTTACGCCCGCCAGGCGCACGTAAGGCTCGCCGTCTATTTTTTGCATGTCATATGCGGCAAGAAACCGGTCGTCAATCAGGCCTTTCTCCCTTAGCCTTGCTTCTGCGCCTTCATTGACAAGCAACAGAAGAGGGAAATCGCCTATAACGCTATTAGTCTTCAGCACCCTCGGCGCCTCCTTCCTAAATCCTGATACTATCTTGCCATAGGAAACAAAATTCCTTGGCTCAACCTGATGAACAAAAGCTGCGTTGTCGAAATGATAAACAAGAGAAACTATATGCTCAGGCGTGCCGTTTATCTGACTCAGGCCGTCTTCCAGCAAGAGCTGTGTGAAATTTTTTGAGAGCGTGCCATTGTAATGGGCAAGGTTGGACGTGCGTACATATGATTCTGCATTGAATTTCACCGGTTTCGAATAATCCCTTTCAGCAGATATGTGAAGAGTTTCCGGCACTTCCAACCGCAGATCCGCGGGTCCTGTAACAGTTATTTTCTGTGTCACGCCAGACCTAGTCTCTGTCCTCTCTATTACTTCTTCATCAATTCTTTGCACAAGAACTGTGAGCGGCAGATACGGCTCTCTTTGGTCAGTTCTGCTGTTTGTAAGCGTTCTATAGTCCTTTCTGGCTCGGCCTGCTTCGTAAAATTCAGAAAATGCACCAAGAAAGGTTTCAAACCCTTCGACGACGTCCCCGTAAAAACATTCAGGACCTTTGGGTGTTGTGGTGACATCGAATATTACTGACCCAATATTAATCGGGGTGCTTGTCCCCTCAACGGATATGTTTGTGCTACTATAGCCGGTCATACTCTTCAGAGTACGTTCAAATGGATCCAAAATATGCCTTTCCAGCCTTTTCCTGTCAACCTCGTTCCATTTTATCAGCCACGAGAATCCTTCCTCATCCAAGCCGATAGATGGCATGCGATGCACGTCAAATCCCTCGACTATCTCGACTTTTTGCCTCGTTTGCATAGGTGTCATATAATTAGAATATTGACCAAACTATAAGAAATTATTCAACAGCGGGATCGACTAAACCAGAACTATCTCGCCGTCTTTGTAGACACAAATATTGCTCCGGCCATTGCCTTTCTGGGCTTTTGCATGGTACATGGCTTTATCTGCCTGGTCTATGAACATTTCTGGCGTAGACGTGCCTGATCCGCGCCTTTCCTCCACTGGTCTTGCATCCTGATACGTCGCAAGCCCGGAGCTCATAGAAACGCCGTGTTTGCCAAATAAATCCTGCAACTCAGGAGTTTGAAACAGTTTGTATGCAGCCTCGACACCCTGATCCAGGAACGTGTTCGGCATCAGCCTGGCAAACTCATCGCCCCCGTACCTGAAAAACCAGTCAGAACCTCTGGAGTGGGTTGTCATTATACGGCCGATATCCTGAAGTAGATGGCTTCCGGCAGTGTGGCCTTGTTTATCATTAACCCGTTTCAAACTGTCCACGTCCATGAATTTGAGCGTCAACGGGCCATTACGGTCTGCCCTTTTCATCTCGTGGGGCAGGATCTCCCTTAGAAAACGATCGTTACCAAGACCCGTAAGGTCGTCCTTATAGGCAAGCTTAGTTATTTTGGCCTCGTGCACCTTGGATTGAATATAATATGCCCTTACTGCCGGGTTCTCGTATACTGCCCTAGCCAGAGACGGGTTGCGCATCAGTTCGGCATGATACCCCTTTGGGACCTCTACCTGGTCCAGCATTTCGGCTATATCCCCAATTTTTGTTATCATTATTACACCTGTAAGTTATATCCCGTCTAGTTGTAACTACTATACAGTGATACGTTAGCGGAAGGTACTTAAAGCTTACTTTGAGGCGTAATGCTTAAATACTACGCCGTTCGATGAGGTTTGGGTGTGACATAAAAATGAAAAATACAAAAACTGGAGAATGGGCATACCTCGTATCCGTAGTCATAGCAGTTCTTGCTGGTATAGCAGCTGCTGCAGGCTTCGGAGCTTCCAGCTGGGTAGCTGTGTTGCTCGTGATACTAGGTGCAGTTGTCGGTCTCCTGAATATATCTGAGAAAGAAACTACAGCTTTCTTGGTTGCCACGGTGGCA
>DATDXH010000086.1:0-5024 GCA_035289405.1 archaeon
GTAGGATTAAGGGCGCCCTCGTAAAGAACGTCGCCGTTTAGCGTCATTAGAATAGCGCCTGCATTGTCGCGTAAATTAAAGTCAATGCGCGCTGACTGGACTTTTTCCGGGTTGTCGACCTCAAACGTGTAAGTGCTTATGTCACGCGGATAGACGATTGCGGTTACTTTCAGATTGTCCAACACATAGATGGCGGGTGCCCATATTCTCCACTCACTGCTGCCTGCCTGAATTTCGATATTTCTCCCCGGGCTCACGTCAAATTCGTAGTGCCCTACGTCAAGGTTGGACTGGTAAACGGTATTACCATCGACCCTAATAACTAAAGGTCCGTAGCCATTGGCACTCGCAACGTCAAATGACACGGATATGCTCTGTGCATTGCCTGCATCAACCTTAGCGGAAGTCGAGCCGAAAAGCAATCCATTAAGGACCTGGCGTGTACCTAGATTGTAAACATTAGTTTCCGCATAATTATTGGCGTCAAAGCTTGCCTGCAGCGTGCTCACATCCTCGAAGTTGGCACGGCCTACGAAAATAGGGCTTCCAAAACCGCTAAAGGATGACGTTTGTTCAGAAGGCAAGAAATATGCTCCAAAAGCTAGGAAGAGGACGGCTATAATGACAAGGCCTCCTACCAAAAACAACATGAATTCGTCTGCCATCTTATTCACCAAATTTATTCATAATTTTGATATTCTATCGTTAAACGTAATGTTACTACCGTAAAGTAAATAGTATAGAAAGGTTTAAAAAGGTTGTGATAGGCTCCTTTCTTTGAAAAGAAAGTAGCCTGCAGTCAAAGAAACTTATGTACTTATTTTTCCGCCAGCGCTTTTTGCCAAAAAGGGCTGAATGCGAGAGGGCGGATTCGAACCGCCGAACGGACTAACCGACAAGATCTCTTAAGACGTCTTCGACGTCGGTTTCTTGAGTATCGCAATCATCTAAACTTCTTTGGGAAAGAAGCTTAATCAAGAAAACTCCCCCTCACTCAAGTTTTAGATGTCCTTGCGCCTTTATCTGTAATCCTTTCCGTTAACGCTTTTCGCGTGAGTCGAAAAGGGTTAGACCAGACTTGGCTACCCTCGCTCAACTAATTGGTTATATGTCAAGGTTTTTATTAGTAGAATAAGGGGTTGCGAATGACAATGAGACAAAATAATAATATATTTCTTTTCCCTTAAGGGTTTTCTTTTTTAAAGAAAAGGCTTAACGCATGCCCTGAAGTTCTCTCTTCAAGTCAAGCAATTGTTTCTGTAGTTCCTCTAGAGACGACTCAAGGTGGCCTACTTCGTCGCTCTTTGTCTCCGTTATACCAACGCCGTGCGGCCTCAACAGCTCGGCGTCTATCTCCAGTATGCTTCTCTCCAGGCGCTGTACGGTAGCGCGAAGCACATTCAACGCGTCAGCACGTAAATTGTCTGCTTCCTGCAATACGTCAAAAACCTGCTTGGTGCTCGCAACAAATAGCTTCAATTCCTGGATCGTTTTTATTATATCCCGATATTTATCGACTTTAACAAAAAGTGGTGCGCCCGTTTCGCGCTCTACGGCAGGCATTTCCGGCATTTCCTCTTCGTGTTCGTCCATCATTTTCTTTATTTCCTTGACGTCTCTGCCCTTGTCTTTCTTGAAGAACATGATATTTTCACTCTCTTATTTCCCGAAAATAGCATCCATATATCGTTTGTTTAATACCCACTAATTAAACGGTATCTAGGATAACTATCAATTTTACTTGTTATTCTTGGTTTAAATATTAACCCTTTTTCTTGCTAGTGAAAAGACGTACGTCGTACGTCATGCCTGTGAAAAAGCCCTACTGGAAAAAGAACGTATTACATAAGTGGTTCACTGGTGTTCACGGAAAGCCAGATCGATGAACCGTTTCCGATGCTCAATGCGACGGCCGGGATTCGAACCCGGGTTTATCGAGGGAAGACTTTTTGGTTCTTCCCAACTCAACCTCTTAACCATCCTTTTCCGCCAGCGCTTTTGGAGCGAAGCGAGAAAAGGGCTGATGGCAAGGTCGTGTCCTACCAGCTAGACTACCATCGCGTTTAAGCAATAACTGCTACCTGTTATTGCCATTCTTCTCTATATGCTTAGAAATAAAGCTATTAAAATATTGAGAACTTTGACTAACCATATAATCTGTCAAAGTTCACAATAAGGACTTTGAATGGAATACATATTATTCAAAGTCCTCTATCTTATCCGGTTTGCCGTTTTGTAGGTCCGTCTAATTATTCAAATCAAAAATAAAAATGAAGTAGAAAAGAAAAAATCTCTAAACTTTCAACTTTCTGACATACCTTTTCGACACGTCAGATACCGCTTCTCTCATGCCAAGTCCCATCGCAAGTGCGAAGCCAAGCCCGACTGAAGCTATGATTACCAGCAGTATGTTGTTCACCAGCGTTGCTGATATGCCCAGTATAGGCAATGCAAGCGCTATCGAGACGTACAAGACGAAGAAGAACAACGTCTTCCCGACCAGTATGGCATACAAGCTGTTCGTTTTCTTCAGGTGGCTCTTGATGTATTCAGCCAGCACGTAGCCGACAACCATAATGACTGCGGCTCCGATTATTCTTGGTATGAAGGCGTTTATGTCAGCGATCCACAGCGACAGTGCCGTTACGCCAAGTACTTCTCTTGACAAAGCTGCTGTTATGAATGCGAGGTAAATCCACCATTTTGCAATTACGGAAAATAGATTCGCCACGCTTATAGCAGGCTTGTGAGTCTCTGAGATGTAGTAGTCCAGTTTGACTCTTGCCAGAACTTCCTTGACGACTTTTCCTACAACCTTGCCGACTACCAGACCAATAACAAGAAGGATCACGGCAGCTACAAGATTTGGCAGGAAAGCCACAGCGTTCGTTGTTAGTTCGCCTAGAATGTCAACTAACACCATTTTAAACTTCCTCCATTCTCTAAAATGGTCAAGACCCGTTAATAAAGATTTTGTTACGCAAAAAAAGCTGTAATTACGAAGAAATTACGTCAGTCGCGCGAAGAATATACTACAAGCGCTAGGGCGACCACAAACGCTGCGGCTGCGAGATAGACACCGCTAATAAATTGGGATGCAACGTAAAGAACCCAGAAAACTGCAAACATTGCAGCAGATCCGGCAAATGTTCTCTTCAGCTTGTGTTTTGCTGATTTTGCGTTATGCCACGACAGAGTGCATCTTATAGAACTTGCAAGCATAGCGAACATGCCTACCATGGCCCACATCGATAGGTCGTTTATAGTAAGCACAGCCGCAATCGCGAAGAACGAAACCGCAAAATCCAGCAGGAAATGCCAGAAACTGCTTGACGGCAGCAAACGAACAAAGAGCTCGTTATACCTCCACCAAAACCTCAGCACCAGAAGCAGGGACGTGGCAAAAAGTAGTCCGGCCTGCAGGCCCGTTACTAAACCAACGGCAGCCGCATATACAAAAACGGAAAGCGAAATGCCGAAAGTTATGCTGGAAATTCCGGTTCCAAGCTGCTTGTAGAAATTATCAGCCATGTTCATTATTTGATTGGCCGGCTTAAAAAGCTTAGAAAATGCCTGCAACTATTTCCTTGAAGAATAAACAACAAAAACAAGTATAATGACAAATATCGCTGACGCAAGCAATTCATGCGAGACTGTGCCCGCGGCAGCGTATACAATTCCCATGATGACGAGCATGCCAATTGCCCCGTACAGTGTTTTTCTTAGTTTAGATTTGACGTCTCTTGAGGCACTGTTCCAGGAAAGCCCGCATCTTATTGCAGAAGACATCATTGCCAACGCCCCGACCAGCGACCATATTCGGATGTCGCCAACAAAAATCACAGCCAAAATGCCGAAAAATGAAGCTGCAAAATCAAACACAAAATGCCAGAAGGTATTTGATGGCAGGTACTGCACAAACAGCTCGTTGTATCTCCACCAAAACCTTAACATCAAAAGGAATGACGTCACAAAAAGCAGCCACGCGGCGATGCCAGCTACGATACCGGTCGCCACCACCAATATGAAGATGGAGAGCGCCACGCCAAATGTCAGACCTGCAACGCTAGTGCCCAATTGACGGTAAAAATCATTTGGCATATTCTAACATATAAGCCGTATCTTAAAAAGCTTGATTATAAGTGCCGGCGGCATTGACATGATATCATAAATTTTTAACCTTTCTTTTCAACGTCTCTTCATTTTCCTGTCTAAGTTTTCTTATATCTTCATGCGTCACAAGTCCGTGTGCCTGCTTGAATAGCTCCGCAAGCCTGTTTTTCTTTTTCATCATACAAATAATTATTCATGAGAGTTCATAAAAACTCTGCTTATATAGATTATTGTATTACATTTATATACTTTTGTAAACATCTTATAAAGAGGTGAATAATCATGGCAGTGATAACAGCGCGCATACCGGACAAGATGCTGAGAGATGTAGAACAAGTAGAAAAAGCGGAACATACCGACAGAGCCGAAGCCCTAAGGAAACTCCTTGCAACTGCCCTGAAAGAATGGAAAATAAAAAGGGCGGTGGAACTGCTGCGTGAGCACAAGATTTCTTACAGAAAGGCGTCTGAATTGGCGGAACTTTCATACATGGAAATGTGGGACGTAGCAGCGAAGCATGGAGTGGATATAGGGCTTACTCCCGAAGAGGCGAAACGAGATGTGAAAAAATGGTCGCTGTAGATTCTTCAGTTATTATACATCTCGCGAGAATAGGGAAACTGCGACTTTTATCGCTCTATTTCAAGAAAATTAAGATTACACAAGGTATAGAGCAAGAAATAATAAAAGACGGAAAGGTTGGATACGAAGAAATTAAGAAGGGCATAGGAAAATGGATAGAAATCAAAAAGGTCGGTCAGTTCACTGAAAAAACAGGCATTTTGAGTTCTGCCGACATTGAACTTATCAAAATGGCCGAAAGTGAAAAAGATTTCATTCTTACAAATGACGAAAATATAATTTTATTTGCCAAAGCCAGAGAAATAGAAACCATGTGGCTGACTACATTC
>DATDXH010000087.1:0-6393 GCA_035289405.1 archaeon
TTTTGCTTGCCTCGGTAAAAGAGGGCTTTGCCTACACACTTCTGGAAGCATCGCTCGCCCAGCTCCCCCTTATTGCAACGCGCGTTGGCGGCAACCCGGAACTCGTCAGCAACCTCAACAACGGCATACTTATAGAACCGATGTTGCCTGGTGAGATCATCAACGCTATCTCGCACTTTATCCTCCACCCAAAAGACAAAATTCGTTTCGGCGAAAACGCCAGGAAAAAAGTTATGGAAGATTTCTCAATTACAGCAATGCTCGAGCAAACAAAACACGCGTACCTTTCTTAGAGCTCAAAGAACTTCTTTTCGCATTGATTGAAAGGCAAGAACCAAAAACCCAAGAATAAGCCCTGCTACAGCGCTCCCGACGAGCCAAAACGTGTTGACACCGATAAGCTGGGCTGGTTGTTGCGTCTCTTCATTGTTAGAATTAATGCTTTCTGTTTTCTCTACTCCAGCCGCATTTTCCTGTAAAGAAAACTTTTTTGTTGTATCTGTTGATTTTTTTGAAACCTGTTGAGGGGTTGCCACCGCTTTTGGTATGGGCGGGAGAGCATTTTCTGCGCGAGGCGTCGGCGGAGCCGTAATCCACCCACCAGATGACTGACTGCCAGACCACTGCATTGTGTTTTTTGTCATATTATCTCCGGCAGGCCACCCGGATTTCGCTCGTACCGAATTTACAAGAACACCGCTAGAATCTTTTAACTCAAGCTGTTCACCGCTATTTGAAAGCGCGCCTGCATAGACTTGATCGGCCGTCATCGACAGTACGGTTGAGTCATCCGTCCGCTCAAGCAAAAAATATCCGCCCCCACGGATAGTGCCGGAAAGGCGTATGTCCGGCGTTCCATCTTCTGCCCGAAGCGTCCACCCATCAAGATGTATATCAGAGCTCGACATGTTTTTGAGCTCAATCCATTCATTTGCCGCCGACTCTTCCGTCCCCATCCATGCAATTTCGCTTGTATACATCTGCGCAAAAACAATGGAAGGAAATACCGACAGCAATAACACTGTTACCAGCAATCGCATATTTATAATATCTCAATCCTAGCTTAGAGAAACAACTACCTCAAACACCAAATAACAATGCCCAAGGTGTCACCTTGGATATCTTAGAGTAGCTAACTCTAGCCAATCATTTATAAAATTATCGAAACTGTGCCTCTCTAAAAAATAATCGGGGAAATAAGTTCTATCTAATATTGCGCCCTCTTCCCTTTTTCTGCCGGTGTAATCAAGAAAACTTGAATATTGGAACTTCTTTAAAAAATTACTTGCCCTTTTAATGTTTTTAATACCATTTTCTTTCCAATATAATTCTACTAGTTTAACTGGATTAAGATGAATATATGCATATAAATATCGCAAATATTGATCATCGTCAACATGCTCAGCTCTAAAAGCACCTTCAAATAACTTTCCAGTTCTATTATTTTTTAAATTAAAGTACATTGAATATGCCGTCGATAGTTTTTTCATAAACATAGTAATACCATTTGGTATGCGCTCGCGGACCAAAAGATGGAAATGATTCGGCATTAAACAGTACGCGCCAATATCAACCAAAGACTGCTTTCTCTTAAAAAGAAAAATTCCATGCGGTGGAACTGTTTTATAAACAAGCGATTGATTATCATTACAAAGAAAAAGGAGATGAATAAACCGGGTATGATCGTCATTGTTGCGAAATATCACCCGCCTATCATTGCCTCGATTATATAGATGATAAAATTCGCCTACAGAAAATCGAATCGTGCGATTCATATTTTTCAAGTATACCACATATAATCATAACTTCCAAGGTGCCACCTTGGATTACAACTTATGGGCTTGAGCGGAGGCGTGCGAGTTCTTCCAAGGCAGAAGCATCATCGGGAACTTTTGCGAGAAATTTTTCAAAATATTCTATGGCTCTTTGCGTATCTCCCTTCTCAAGAAAATGCCATGCAAGCGTTTTTAAAACCGCATGTTGTTCCGGGAAGGCGCGGTAGGCTTCGAGCATAACCCCTTCGGCAAGATTTGCTTTCTCGGTGTACCGATACCTATAGAGATCAAAAAGTTCGGAATATGCCTGAATAGCAACCCTAGGCTCGTTTATGATAGCAATCCGCAGCATTCGCTCTGCCTCCGGATAGTTAGGAATTTTATACTGATAGAGCGCAGCGAGATTCATATGCGCGCTGGTTGCCAACGGGTTGATTTCAATTGCATACCTCCACGCGGCTTCGGCTCCTTTATAATCTTCGAAGGCGTATTTTATAGAACCTAGATCAGACCACAGAAGTGAGTTACTCGTATCGGCTTTGAGGCTCTTTATAGTCCAATCAAACTTATTCCTGAGGTTTTTTTCCAGATCTTCGCGCATTGTGGGGTTGTTATCTACTAAGGTATCATACCCGGCTGGCAGTTGAGATGGGGTTTGTTGGGTAAGCGCAGGATCTGGAGAAGGAGACTCATTATTTTGGTTATTTTCGGATTCTTGCGGTACCTGATCTTGGGATGGAGTTTTGAGAACCCCCCAAAAAATACCACCAACTACAGCTAGTATGGCAACAGCAATGAGAACCGGAAGAATGTGTTCTTTTATTTTCATAATCGATCTAGAGCATGTTTGAAAACCCTATCCTCGCTGCGGCAGTGGATTTTTGACTGCGACTCGGAGTTCCGACTCATCGTCTCGTCTTAAAAATCCACTGCCTCGTACCCAAAAGCGGGTTTCCAGACATGCTCCAGTATAGAGAATCCTCAAGAAAAACAGAAGACCCCCCGAAGGGAGTCTTCTGTTTTTCTTACCCGCTTCTGCCAGCTGGCGGAGGCGGGTAAACCTAGCACAAGGAATCTAGGATTTGATACGAAGACTTTAGTTGAAGGCTTTCGTATGTGAGATACCAGATTGTGGAAGACCTGGCACTTTGAAGCCGTTCATCCAGTCAGCTGTATCACAGCTGTTTGTATTACTAGATGATGTAGCTTCGGATGAGATATCTGACCAGATAAAGCTGGTTGACGCATTGGAGAGGTCCATTCCAGTAACATATCCGCCAGTTGATGCTACAACCGTCGCGTTACAAGCGGTTTGGGCTTGCTCACGATCGATGAGCGACACCTTTGCCATGGTCTTGCGGCTTGCGCCAGTGAGCGAAACAGCTGCAGGCCGCGCATCATCACCTTGAAGAGTTACCGTCAGACTGCCGCCTGCTGTAGCGTCATCATTGATGGTCGCCCACAACTCAAAGATATGTTCGTTATCTTTCGGAATCACATACTGGCCAGCAGTGTAGTTCGCCGTTTCATTAACAAGCGCGCGGACAATGAGCAAGGCGCCAGACGTATCAGCATAGTTCTTATCCGATGCGGCTACTTGACTTGCACCTCCATAGTATGCCGCCGTAGAACCAGTGGCGAGTGAAACCCAATTCGAATTCGTTACGCTTTTGAGTCGGAAGTTCACGTTGGTCGGCGAGACGCCAAGCCCCGTAATGTTAGAAGTCGAAACCGTAAACGTAAGTCGGTTGAGGTTAATTTCACCGCCAAGCGCTTTTACCTTAAAGCGTATAAGCGCCTGCTCCCCGTTAACCGCACTTGTGGTAAGCGTATCCTGTGACACCTGCGGAAGCGCTCTGAAGAAAGCGACTCCGTTGCCCGTGACATCCGAGTGTGTCTCGACGGTGACGCTTGTGCCGGATTGCTTGCCCTGTCCCTTCTGTTTGGCAGCCGTATTGCCGGCCACCGGTCCGCCGTCCCAATCTATACCAAGGAGTTCTCCTCCACCAAAGTTATCTACAACGCCTGGTTCGCCAACGGCGATCAATGAGAGATCTGCTTTGATGGTCATCAACTTCGAGCCATTTCTCGGAATAATGAATGCCCCAGTACCGCTTACATCAAAGGTAACATCAACGGTACCTCCGTTTGCTTGACCCGTTTGAGTGAAGGCGGCAGCCTCTTTGACAAGGTTTACGCCGTCATAGATATATATCTTTTCATATTGGCCGCTCGAAGAAGAACCAGTGACGTCAATTTGCAAGCGAAGGTCGGTGAGTGCGATATCCTCCGACGTTGCAGAGAATTTCAGAACGTTCATAGTCACCATTTTCTGGCCACCATAGGCCCATTGCTCGGTGTTTACCGGAACGACATTTTCGGCCGCTACCTTGTAGCCACCTGACGGCTGAACGGTAATACCTTTTCCGTCCGAGCCCGAGAGACTCTCGGTAACATCTGCTCCGTCGAGGGCAGTCCGTACATTCCAATCATTATTGCTCGTACCGCCCGTTACGTCGAACTTCCAGTAACTGCCTGCTGTCGCACTGCTCGAGATATCACCCTTCAAAGACAATATTTTTGATGTGCCTTTCGCCACGAGAAGATCATTGTCAAACGTGAAGGTAAGATCTTGTTCTGCAGAAGCTGACGGATCGGCAACCGTTCCGTTGAGCTGGGTTGTCCCGTCAAAAAGCTTGAGGTTGTTGAGATGATCAGCGGCAGTACTATTCTTTCGAAGTTTCGCGCTCTTGATCTTGAGATCATCGCCGGAAGCCGTTGCATCAAGCAAGATGCGGCTGACTTCTACGCCAGAAGAATTGGCAATAAGAGTCGTTGTCGCAAACGTGCTGTGCGGGCTAATAGTGAGAGACCCAGCTTTGATTGTCATGGTCTGACCGGCAACCGAGCTTGATGGTGAAGGTGTAACGGTATTATTCGTCGTATCACCTCGCCCATTAGATATCGCGGTCGCTGGCGTAAACGAAAGCTGAATCGTATCGTTATTTTCCCACGAGGAATTGAGATTACCCTTAAAGGTATAAGTATTCTTTCCTACCGGTACGGTAATGCTGTCGGTGAATGTCAGTGAAGCTGCGCCGACAGTATGATCTTGCGGTCCAGCAATCGCTTTACCGGTTTGGTCATAAACAGTGATATTCGTTAGAGTCATGTTTTCATCCCCACTGTCACTGTTTGTACTCGTAACGGTTACTGCCCATGAAGTGAAGGTAACAGGCTCACCCTTTGCTTCAAACTCAAATGCTCCCAATACCATGCTTGTGCCACCCGACACAATATTTTGAGATGCTACAGAGCTTGCTTTCGAAACAATTAGTGACCCGGAACCAATAGTAACTTGGGAGCCCTGATAGCGGGGTTTCAAACTCCCCGTCCATCCTGTTCCCGCACTTCCCTGGAGATCGTACCCATATGTTCCACCACGGAACACCACGTCAGCAAGATCCCACACGTCAAAAGCAATCGTGCGGTCAGAACCACCTGGAATATCTCCCTGAATCCAAACCTCCTTGGAAAGGCCCTTCTTGATAAGAATCCCGCTCCCAAGTTTTGCAGTGTAGTATTTGCCGTCAGATGAAACCGTTACTTGATATGTGTTGCCTTCAACGTCTTTTGCAACAATATTTGCGAGATCACCCGTAGCAACTGATCCTGTCTGGTAGAAGCGAATTGACGTCCATGTAACATCTTCTGCTGATCCGGCAGTTGCCTTCACAGATGAGAAGATATAACCCGTTGTCCCGACATCTTTTGTTGTCGTTGAGTTTGGATCACCAGGACCGCGCGCGAGCGTAACAGAACCAATACTCAATGACGCGTTAGTCGTGTGCCCTACTCCGGTAATCGGCAACGTGCCATTTACATTCGCTGATGTATTAACCGCCTTAAGCGCGAGAAAACCAACCTGACCGGCGTAAGAAGCCAAACTCGCGGCCATATCGCCAGCAATTGTCATCTCACGCGTCTGACCTGCTTTTACGACAAATGGCTCATTCAATGACACCGTGTGATCAGAGTTTAATGTTTTTGATACGCCAAGCCGTAAACCATTTTCATCAAGCAAGATAACGCCAGCAAGTGCCGCGTCATTCATAAGACCTGTTCGCTCAACTGCAAGCGAGTTCACCGTCACGTCGCCATCGGCTGATGCCGTGAAGCGAACGCGCGTGTAGGGAATATTGATTGCGTTTTGAACTGCAAGCGATGCCGATGGCTGTGTGCCCGCTGAAACCGAGAGGCCTGATCCTGTTGATGGAGGAGGAGGCGGTGGACAACTAGAGCCACTGCACGGAGGCGGAGGAGGAGGAGGAGGAATAACAGCGATAAGCGCATTGTACTTGGCCTGTGATAGTGGGCCGAAGTATCCTGCTGTCGGGCTCACTCCATTTGCCGCCTGCCATGAAGAAACCGCCGCCCGAGTGAGACCACCGAAATAAGTTGTCTCATTACCCGGCGAGCCGGATCCTGATGCAGCAACTTGATGGCCTGCGCCATTCAAATACTGTTGCAAGCATTTTACATCATTACCTGTAGCTCCCTGAAAGAGACTGCGGGTAAATGTACATTGTACTGCTGTTGAGCTACCACCACCCGTGAG
>DATDXH010000088.1:0-4259 GCA_035289405.1 archaeon
TATGTGTACCAGCCCTGTGCACTACTAAGTATTTAAATAGTAAAAAATTACCAGTAATCCCGGTATAAATTGTCTATTTAAATACTTTTCTAACCTACTTGGTTTATGAAAATACATTTACCAAATAGTGCATTTCTCGGCAATATAGATGCCTTTATCAGGTCATTTGACCCTGCAAACCCTGATGCGCTGGAAGTCACATTTAATGAAAAATGGATGTCACTTCACCCTTTGGTGCTTTCGATGACGGCATCTTTGGGCTTATTGGCAAAACAAAATAACTCATCAATTGCCTGCCGAATACCAGAAGCTACCTCAAAGCATTATCTGGATGTAATGGGTCTAAATAAATTTTTACCCCTGCCGGGTACAACTATAGTGAAACACGAACCCGCTGGAAGATTCATACCACTGACACAAATAACAAATTCCAGACAGTTAACTGACTTCATAACAGAAATGGTGCCTCTTTTGCACACTACACCCGAACAAGCGGAACCTATAAAATACGTAATCAGCGAATTGGCCAGGAATGTTCTGGAACACGCTAGTTCTCCTACTGGTGCCATTGTTTGTGCACAGTTTTTTGCGAAATCAAATCGTATTTCTATTGGAGTCGCTGATATCGGGGTTGGCATAAAGAATACTATCAAGATGGCGCACCCGGTTTCAGATGACATATCTGCGATAGAATTGGCGCTCACTCCGGGCGTTACAGGTACCACATCAAGACTTGGTGGAACCGAGTCGAATGCAGGTGCGGGCTTATTTTTTATTAAATCTATTGCTAAAGTCAACAGAGATTTTTTTGTGTTATATAGCGGGACTGGCATGTATAAGCTTCTGAAGACACCACTAGGGCATAAAATAAAATTGAATGCAAATCCTCAGTTGGACAAATCTACAAGAAAGAACGATTTTCCATATTGGAAAGGGACATCTGTCGGCATCGACATATCACTAGATTCGAATGAAAAATTTGATAAACTTCTTGACTTGATTCGTGACGTTTATCGCATCGATATAAGGAACAAGAAAAAAGATAAATTCAAAAGAGCAAGGTTTATATGAAGGAAATAAAAATATTACCTAAAACCGGCAAATTTGCGGAAGACAAAGACGCAGCCCGCAATATAAGACTCAGCGAAATAATACCCGCACTGGAAAAAGAAGATATAGTTATACTTGATTTTCAGGGAGTCGACTCTGCTACACAATCGTTCATCCACGCGTTAATAAGCGATATAATAAGGAAAAATGGTACTGACATCCTTGAAAGGCTTATATTCAAAAATTGCAATAGCACCGTGAAAAAAATAATAAGTATCGTTGTAGATTATATGCAGGATATCAATGAAAATAATCAAAATAAGTAACCAAAATTTGACAGTTTCGTGATATAAAAACCCATCATGGTAGCTCAAAGATGCGAGATGCTTGACGTGGAGAATAAGACTTTAGACGGGGACTTTTTGTGCAAAGCCATATTAACCTACAACTTAACATATAGTTTCGAGCATACAAAATGTTATTAAAAGGCGTTGAGAAGGAATGATTAACGCGTCTGGACAACGTGTTAGATACAATTCAAATTGATCTGGACAATCGATTTGATTTCTGCGTGCAAATTGGACAACTTACGTTTTGGACTAGTTGACTAATTCTAAGGATATATGGTCTGCAGCGTTTAAAGGCAATTTCTATTGCCGAAAGTATGGTTTGCAGACTATAAAAAACGTAAGAGGGTGCAAAAATGAGCGATAATTTCAGTAACATAGCAGAATTCGAGTCACATAAGGCAAAAATATTCATAGTAGGCTGCGGCGGGGGCGGGTGCAACACGGTTAACGCGCTTACAAAAAAGGGTGTTAAAGGAGCTGCGACTGTGGCAATCAATACCGACGCAAGGCATCTGGCAGGCACACAAGCTGAAAAAAGAATACTTATTGGAAAGGCGCTGACAAGGGGACTGGGCGCCGGCGGCTATCCGGAGATAGGCAAAAACGCAGCTCTTGAGAGCAAGAATGAGATACGCGAGGCGCTTCAGGGTGCCGACCTCGTATTTGTCACATGCGGACTTGGAGGCGGGACCGGCACGGGTGCTGCCCCGGTTGTTGCTTCTATGGCGCGCGAGATGGGCGCAATTGTAATATCGGCCGTGACGCTGCCTTTCAGGCTGGAAGGCGCAAGGATACACAAGGCCGAAGCTGGACTGACGACACTAAGGCAAAATTGCGACACTGTAATAGCCATAGAAAACGAACGACTTCTGAAACTGGGCGGAAACAAGCCGCTGAAAGAGGCATTCGGTCTTGCGGACGACCTGATTGCCACGATGATTAAAGGAATAACCGAGACGATTTCCGAACCGTCTCTTGTGAATCTCGACTACGCTGACGTAAAGGCAATAATGAGGGCGGGCGGCGTTGCGGCTATAGGCGTTGGATCTTCCGAGTCGCCAACACGCGCACGCGACGCAGTTACAGCGGCGCTCAATCATCCATTGTTAGACGTCGACTATCACGGCGCAACCGGCGCGATGATACAGGTGATAGGCGGCAACGACATGAAGATGGAGGAAATAAATGCGATAGGCGAGGCCGTGCAGGGGATGCTAGACCCTTCGGCGCAGGTGATGTGGGGCGCCCGTATTTTGCCGGAGTTCAACGGCAAGATCCAGGTCATCACCATAATAACAGGCGTTCACTCCCCGTACATAATGGGCCGCTCGGCAGACGACCCTGCAAAGGTTATGGGGAATGATCTTGGCATAGAAGTCATTGGCACGAAGAATCCAAGTGCCAAGCCAAACAAGGGGGTAAAGGGAAAATTTTAAACTAAAACGTGGACGAGGTATTTGCGCATAGGGTGTTGTGCAATACCGACCTTACGTTTCACAGATGCTTCTGACCACACCCCAAAGATAGGCAGCTGTTATGTTCCGCCTCCGGCGATGTGTGACAGCTGCCGACTCTTTCTTTTAACCCTTTTCTTTTCGAAAGAAAAAAGCCTTAACGTAAAAAAGAACATATTACTAATGTGGCTCACTGGCGTTCGCAATAAAATTACTATTTTTAAGCATTCTAGCCAATATTCTAAGATGAAAATCACGGAAGAGACTGTAAAGCACATTGCCAAGATCGCAAGGATAGGGCTAAGCGCGAAGGAAGTCAAGAAATTCCAAAAAGACCTTACTGATATTCTGGAGGCCTTCAAGATGCTGGACCAGGCGCCGACTGCTGAACCATCCTTTCAACCGATACCGATGGAGAACGTGCAGCGTCAGGACATACCCGAGCACTGCCTGCCCCACGAAATTGCAATGAAGAACACGAAGCACAAGGAGAAGGGCTTCTTCAAGGGCCCGAAGGCGACTTGATTATGATAATACACGTAGCTCTTTTTAGTTGGAAACCCGGGACAAAGGAAAAAGAGATTAATCGAGCTTTGAATGATGTTATAGCTGACCAACTTAATATTCAGGTATTACACAAGTTGGTCACATATAGTGAACCAAGTTATAATATTCGGATTCTTTACTTGGTTAACTATAAACTCCTGAAAAAGAAGGTTGATGGACTTATCGATATAAGATGTGGAGAAAATTTTTCAAAATGGAACGAAGGCTTCACGCACGCCGTTATTGTTATGGCAAAAACAAGAACAGCTCTGGATGCTTACCGTTTTCATCCTTTTCATAAGAAAGTAGCTGATAAAATTGAAAAAATGGAAGAAAAATCAGTCGGAGTAGATTTTGAGGATTGATATAATGAAAGATTTACTAGTTGTCGTTGATATGCAGGAAGGCTTTCGTAGCCAGGCCTTGATATCTATAACGTCCAACATTAAAAAACTGCTTGTGAATTTCAAGGGCGAAATTATTTTTTTGTGCTTCAAGAATAAGCGCGGCTCCATGTTTGAGAATTCTCTTAAATGGAAAAAATTTCATGACAGAAAGGATCAAGCAATAGTTAAGGAGCTCGGCAACGTGAAGTACAAAAAAATTTTCCATACTGGCTATACAGTATTCGACAAGGCCCTTATGGGTTTCGTGAAGAAAAACGAATTCAAAAAAGTTTATCTATGCGGCGTATACACAGACGTTTGCATAATCAAGGCGGCTATGGATGCGTTTGACAACGGCATAAAATGCAGGGTTATTCATGACGCCTCCAATTCACCTCACGGGAAAAACAATCACAGGTTCGCCGTGGAGAGCCTGGGTCATATAATAGGAAAAGGCAATGTGGTCAGTGTCA
>DATDXH010000089.1:0-4493 GCA_035289405.1 archaeon
GTCGGCTGCTTCATCTGTTGCAGTCAGGCAGTCAACTTATTGCGAAATTTGCCTCGACTGGTACCGGAAGTAACGGCAACGTAGCCTTAGAGATAGCGAATTCGAATGGAACGGTTCCGTTCCTTTGGTATCTCCAGGCAATGTCAGCAGATGGTCGGTTTAGGATTTACGGTGGTAGTGACGAACGACTCTCTATTACTTCCACCGGCAACGTCGGCATCGGGACGACGTCGCCGGCGGCGAAGCTCAGCGTGAATGGAAACGTCAAGATAGGCAGTGCAGCTGCGCAGGCGAATAAGGCTTTATGCTGGCGTGGCGACAATACTATAGGATACTGCTCCAGTTCTGTTGACGGGGGCGGGAACTGCACATGCAATACCATAGGCTGATCGAGTTTGCCTATTAATTCGGTGCGTGTATATATTTTTTAGTTGAATCAATTATGCCGGAAGTTGTTGTTGGACGCGACGAAGAGGACACAAAGCGCTACGGCATTACTGGAACGCTGTTCATGGGCAAGCACCTCGTGGGCTCCGGCGAGGACGCCCACCTCACGACACCTGTGTTGCTGGACGTACTGAGGCCGCATATAATAACTATAACCGGCAAGAGGGGAGAAGGAAAATGTCTGTCGGAGTCTACTTTGGTTACCCTAGCCGATGGAAGTTGCATACCAATAAAGGATTTGGCTGAAAATAAAAACCATGTTGTTTCATTAAATGACGAATTGAAAATAACAACAGCCGTTAAAGAAGGATTCTATAAAAGAACCGTTGATAAGATAGTTAAAATTAAACTACGAAGCGGTAAAGAGATAAAGCTCACTCCAGAACATCCACTTCTTACAATAAAAGGTTGGAAGCCTGCAAATGAACTTGGAATAGGCAGCAGAATTGCAACACCTAGAAAAATAGGTATTTTCGGCAATGACAAAACTCCTTTATCTAATGTTAAAATTTTGGCTTATCTGCTTGCAGAAGGTCATATAAGACAACATGGGAAAAATAAAGTTATAAAATTTTCAAATTTTGACAATAAAATATCTCAGGATTTTAAAAATTGTGTCATAGAATTTGACAACACATTACGTGTTGCGGATCAAAGAAAAGGTGAATTTTCAGTTCATTATAACAAAGATCCTATTACAATTATAACTGAGAGGAACAAATTAGGTTATATATTTAAATCGGAAAAACATACTTTTGAAAATTCACTCGTATCTTGGCTTAAAAAAGTAGGTGTTTATGGGGCATTGTCCAAAGATAAAATTATTCCTGATTTTGTATTCAGATTGCCTAAAGATAAAATGAGTATTTTTCTGAACAGACTTTTTAGCTGCGATGGAAGCATTTATTTGAGGGAGGGGTTGCACGAGATTAGTTACTGTTCATCATCAGAAAAATTAATAAGAAGTGTTCAACACCTCCTGCTTAGATTTGGCGTTATATCGAAGCTGAAAAATAGAAAAATCAAATATAATGGCAAAGAATTTGATAGTTTTGAACTTGTTATAAGGGGCGAATTTGTAAATTCTTTTATTAATGAGATCGGGTTTTATGGGGCTAAAGAAATACGTGCTGAAAAGGCGTTAAATGAACAAGTGAAAAGGAATACAAATACAGACACGATACCTAAGGAAATATGGGATTTCTTCAAAACTAAAAACTGGGCAAACATTGGAAGGGCGTTTAATTATGCATACCCTAAGGCCATGAGAGAGTCTATTAGATATTCACCTTCTCGGTCTAAGTTATTGCAAATTGCAGAGATTGAAAACAACGGGGGTCTGAGAACTTTGGCAGAATCCGACGTATTCTGGGACGAAATAGTTTCAATGGAACTTCTAGAGGGCGAGTTTGAAGTCTATGATATATCTGTGCCTGAATATCACAATTTTGTGGCAAATGATATAATTGTCCATAATTCATTCACAATGGGGGTTATTATTGAAGAGATGCTGAAACTGCCCCCGCATATAAAGAAGAATTTATGCGGGCTTGTCGTCGACACGCAGGGAATATTCTGGACTATGAAGTCGCCGTCGGAAAAAGATGCGACATTGCTTAAGGAGTGGAACCTACGCCAGCAAGGATTTGATATAAACGTTTATGTGCCGGAGGGTCAGGAAAGAATATTCCGGGCTGCTGGAGTGGACTACGAGGCCGGGTTTTCTTTCGCGCCAAGCGAATTGACAACGGAAAACTGGCTGAATGTTTTTGAGCTTAACCCTAACGAACCACTGGGAATACTTTTGCAAAGCTCCACTAGCAAATTAACCGGATCCTACACTATCGATGATATAATAAATTCCATAAGGGGCAGTGAAAAATTCGAAAATGAGAAGGCTGCCTTGGAAAACATGCTTGTGGCGGCTAAGGGCTGGGGCATATTTGGCGAGTCACGTATGCCTTCCATACTTGAGCCAGGCAAGTTTACTGTTATCGACATAAGCCTGACGCCGCAGAACGTTCGCGCGCTTCTTGTCGGCCTTGCGTGCGAGAGAGTGTTCACGCAACGCGTGGAGGCCAGACGAAAGGAGGAGCTGTCGGAGATAGAGATGACTACGCTGAAGAGGACGCCGATGCCGTGGATATTCATAGACGAGGCGCATAACTTTCTTCCGGATCAAGGAACAACCGCCGCGACTGATGCACTTAACAGAATCGTAAAAGAAGGCAGGCAGCCCGGGATAACTCTTGTACTTGCGACGCAACGGCCAGAAAAACTGCACCCCGATGCATTAGCGCAGACGGACATGATAATATCCCATCGTCTTACAGCAAAAAATGATGTTGATGCATTGAAAGCGATAATGCAGACGTATCTGCTTTATGACATAGGAAAATACATCAACGAACTGCCAAAGATGAAAGGCGTTGCAATAATACTTGACGACAACTCCGAAAGGCTGTATAAGGTCAGGATACGTCCAAGACAAAGTTGGCATGCGGGGAGCAGCCCTGTCGCGATTTAATAAAGCTTTCTTTCTTCAGAAGAAAGAAATCCTTATAGTGAACCAAGTAAAGATTCTGGACATGTTAGTACTTGGTTCACATATAGTTCACAAGGAAATAATATATTGTTTGTTTCCTTGTAGAACTATAACGCAAAGAAAGAACTTATTATAAAACTTATTATAAATTTTGGCTCACTGCAAACTGTATTAGACTACATTCATTACAATAACAGCGTAATACGATGCATAGTAAAATAAAACACATATAAAAATTAGTTTAATAAAAATAAAATAATTTCTCTCTTGCTTAGCAATTGACATCAAGGCTGTTAGCAGGCGACGTTACCCTTAATTTCTGTCCGCCACCGCACGCGGCAGACGCACCGACACCACGCACGTAGTCACATGTCTGCACAGAGCCTGCTACCAGGTTCGACATCGCTGGGTTGCAGACTCTTGGTGCACCGTTGACGTATATGCTGATCTCTGTTGCGCCTATTGTCGACGTTCCAGTGTTTCTAATGGTTACCTGGCTTCCATTGTAGGCGTCTATACCGACCTGCTTCGAGAATTGTATCAATTGTTCTGTTGTCTGATTCTCTGCTGCCTGACCCGCCGTTGTCGTTATCCTACTGAAGAACAGGAAGGCAAATCCGACAACAGATATAGTGATCAGAAGCAAAAGAATTACAGCTATTATGGCTTCGATACCCTTCATTTTATCACTAGTTAACTATGGTGCCAAGGTGTATTTATACTTTATTCGACTTTCAACATTAGTATGAAATTTACATGGCTTCTTGTCCTGCTTTGCATTGCCGGATTCGCGTATCCGGTATTGTACGGGCCCGAGACTTACGACACCTATGGTTTTTCTCTGGACAATTTACAGCAGCGCCCGTACGTGTTTTTTACTTCTATATTCATGCACGCGTCATTTGAACACCTTATTTCGAACATATTTGTTCTGATATTTTTTGGATTGGCGGTGGAATCGGAGCTGGGATCGAAAAGAATGCTGATGATATTTTTTCTGGGCGCATTAGCCGGTGACGTCCTCTCGCTAGCCGTTTATGCGCCGAGCGAGATAGCTGTGGGTGCTTCTGCCGGCATATTCGCGCTGATCGGCGTCGGTATGCTGGTGAGGCCCCTTGACCTGTCGTTTTACCCGCTTGTCGTGCCGATACCACTGGCGCTTCTCGGGGTAGCCTACGCCCTCTACAATGCATATGGTTTCATAGCCAGTGTAGATCCAAACGTTTCCTACATAGCGCATTTTGGCGGGTTGTTCGTCGGACTCATGTTCGGTTTCAGGCACCAAGCCAAAGGCGTCACACAGTCGTGGAAAAGAAGCGTGAAAATAATAATGATAACGTTCCTGATTATGATACTCATACCACTAATATGGCTGTTAATTTCTGCAAAATAATGCTGCAATAGGAAAAAATTCTGGTCTAGCAGTTCGTGTCTATGCTGCTTCCGGGCGCTGTCAACCTCAACGTCGATCCAGGGTTGCACGCCGGGACAAAGTTGCATA
>DATDXH010000090.1:0-10823 GCA_035289405.1 archaeon
CCGCGCTTCGCCACACGCGCTGAATCTGCCCTCTACCGCAGTCATGGTTGGGACATCATAAACATGACACAATATCCCGAAGTTGTGCTCGCCCGTGAGATGGAGATGTGCTATGCTAATATCTCTCTTGTAACAGATTACGATGTGGGCGTTAGGGAAGACGCTAATATTAAATCCGTATCTGCCGAGGAAGTCAGCCGTGTTTTTCACGAGAACAGTGAGCGAGTGAAGAGGCTTATTTTCGACTGCATACCGAATCTGCCGGACGTGCGCAGTTGCAACTGCAAGAACGCGCTGGAAAGTGCGAGGTTTTAATCCAGCCCCGGCGCGTATTTCAGCGGGTCTATTCTTTTTATTATATCTGCTTTATCCAGCTCATCGTCCGCAGAAATAATTTTCTTGATGCTGTTTATTTCCATAGTAGCTATGTGTGTGTAGTCCACGCCGGAAATCTTGTAATCGTATTCCGCCGCACGCCTTATAACAGGAAAATTTATGTCCAGCCACACAATTGGCAGGGAAAGGATGGCGTCTATATTGTCTTTTATATTGAGCTTTTTCTCTAGGGTCTTGTTCAATTTTTGCAGCACATTTATGGTCTCAATCAAAACAAGCAATGAAGAAGAAACGTCAAGCTTCTCACCCTCGATATCAGAAAGGATTTTCGCGCAAGATTTTCCGTATTTTGGATGGTTCTCTATTGCGTAAATTATTATGTTAGTATCTAGGTATATCACACAAATCACTTGAATTCGTTTCTCGCTTCTTTGACAAGCTTCACCGCGTCAATGCCAGTTTTTATCTGTGAAGTAAGAAATTTTGTAGGGTTTGCGATTTTGCGTTTTGTATCCACTATAACCATGCCCTTCACTATGTTCCACTCGACCTCTTTTCCGGGCTTTATGTCGAGGATTTTCCTGACCTCCTTTGGTATCGAAGTCTGGTATTTGGATGTTACCTTTGTTTCCTTAGTCATATTTATCACTAAAGTATTACAGGTAATACTTTTTAAAGATTTCGGTGTAATGGTTTGACATGCAAGAAGGTAAGAGCGTAGAAGAAATCTGCACTAGATGTAGATCGAAAATGAGGAAGAAGATGATTAAATTAGACATGCCCAGAGGTTTTGTCATGGTAGAAGGCTACAAATGCCCAAAATGTGGTGAGGAGATATTCACACACGAGCAGGCATTGAAAGGAGAAGCTAAATTGGAATAGCTTACTTGTCAATAAGCCTGATTTCTTTGATATCGAATGTCCCCGAGCGGCTTTTTTCATCCCAATTTGTCTCCGCATGGACTACATGTATCTTCTTTGAAAAAAGCGGACAATCAAGGACCAGACTTTCGTATTCTCCACCTTCCCCTCCGATATGAATGCCATGTTTCAGATTTAGCATAACAAGCTCTTCTATCGCTTTTTCATCCAGCTTTCTGCCGAGCCACTTTCTGTCAAGAGGTGGCGCCGCTACGCCTACGAAAATTATCTCAAATCCTTCCTGTAATGCTTTTCTCAGGTAGTCTGCGGGATCATGGTGCCATAATGGTGCTATCGAAAGCATGTCCAGTCTTTTGCAAATGCCGTCTATTCTCATCTTCTGGTATGTGCTTGCAAGCGCGCCGGTAACAAGGCCGTCAACTTCGCCCTTTATCGACTCCAGCACGTCATAGATGTCCTCCAGCTCTTCCTCTTTTACACCTTTTGTCTTTTTTTCGAGCAGCTCTATGCCCATCAGTCGTGCCTGTTCCTTGACAAGATATATGTTGGGGAAGTGGAACATGTAGCTTTCCGGATTTTCGGATACCATTGATATGACGTAAGCTATCTCATGCTCTTTGCTTGCTAGGTACGCCGAGTAAATAGAATCCTTGCCCCCGCTGATGAGCGCTGCTAGTCGCATCTGAGAACTTACCAGACTACCTTTAAATTTTTAGTATGGAACATCGTAATATGCAAATGCGGGCGCTTGAGAGACTTGGCAAGAATGGTAGAGAAGTCAAGATTCATGTTATCAGTTACATGAATGGCGATGTTCCGCAACTATTCACGGGATACGCATATGATATGAGGATGAATGGAAATTTCATGCTTGTCAATATGAGGCCATGGATTGCATTTTATCCCGAACCGCCTAGAATTATCAACAAGGATGGCAGTGATGTATATCAGGATTTTATGATAACCAACAGGGACATAATATACGGAAGCTTTATGAGCCATAAAAAAGAGGCCAGAAGCAGAGACCTTATAGAGGGTCGTGGAAGATTGAAAATTACGCCAGAACTTCGGGAGTATTTCGAACTGGCACAATTGCTCTAAACCCCATTCACAGTAATAACGATTTCCCTGTCTCTTGGGCGGACGTCAAATTCCCACAGAAGTATGTTCTGCCAGTTGCCCAGTATCATTTTCGCGTTTGAAACGGGTATTGTGAGGTCCATATGGAGCATTGACGCCCGCAGGTGGGATTGAGCATTATCCGGGTGCTGGTACATGTGCTCGTCCGGTATGAGTTTCTCCAACGTTTTGCGGAAGTCCTCAACCAGCATCCTGTCGTTCTCGTTGATCATCAGCGAAGCCGTAGTGCCTTTTATGAATATATTGCACAGGCCGTCGGCAGCCCCGCTTTTTTCGACCATTTCGGCTACCTGCTTCGTTATATCGTAGAAATTGCCGGTTTCTGTGCTTATTTTTATGACGTCCCTGTAAATCATGCTCTATTACCTTCCGTTTTGGTGCAGCTTCGTTCAAAAGACTTGAAAAAAGTCTTTTGGCGACTTAGGTTAATTGAAAATTAACCTCAAGTTCTGAAAAGGTGCGGTATTTAAATATTTCGTCGTATATTTAAATACCACTATTTAAAGGGTAATAAATGGGGCTAATTCGTATTTTGGAGGTATTCTAATGGCTGAGAAAGTTAAACAGGTACAGAAAATAAAAATTGAAAATGTTGTCGCTTCTACAGACATAAAAAAGATAATATCGCTTGACAAGCTCCTCAATGTGCTTGAATCGAGCGAATACGAGCCGGAACAGTTTCCCGGCCTTGTGTACAGGCTGGACAATCCGAAGGTCGCAACGTTGATATTTAGATCAGGTAAAATAATATGCGTCGGCGCTAGATCGACGGCCGCGGCCAAGGAAGCGTTGAAAAAGACGGTCAAGAACATCAAGAAAATAGGCATCCGTTTCAACGAGAATAATCTGAAGGTAAAGATAGAGAATATAGTTGTTGCAGTCAATCTAAGCCGCGACCTGAACCTTGACCAGCTCGCATTCCAGCTAGAGAACAGCGAATACGAGCCGGAACAGTTTCCGGGCCTCGTCTACCGCATCTATGACCCAAAGGTTGCGTTCCTTTTGTTCAGCTCCGGCAGGGTAGTCTGCGCAGGCGCTAAAAGCTTGGACAGCGTGAAGAAAGCAGTAGCGAAGCTGGAAGCGACGCTGAAAAGTTTGAAGAGCTGAACATTTGTAAAAGACCGGCTCTAGAAATCAAACGTCAAAATTTTCTTCTGATTCGTGTCACGCATTACAAGTTCTTCCACATGAAACATTGGAAACGAACCCCGCAAGGTTCTAATATATTTTAGTCATAGGATTAGCGGACCAGATGAATGCACTATCCGCATGTTTTGTTTTGGCTATTGATTTCGATACGCGTAAATTTACTTTCCGCCTTGGTCCGTGATGATTATGGATACGCAGGAAAAATTTGAGAAATTTTTGAGGGAATATTACTATCCTGAACTAGTCAAGAGTCTCAAGGAAGACAAAGCTGTGGTCGTGGAATTTCCTGACTTGGACAGGTACGACCCTATACTTGCCGACGAGCTGCTTGAAAGTCCGGAGCGTGTTATCAATGCATTTAACACGGCCGCCGCTTCCGTCGCCGGCGTTGACGAAAGGATCAACGTGCGCATCCGGAACCTGCCCGAAAGCAGAAATATTCGCATCAGGAATTTGCGCGCCTTTCATCTGAATCGGCTGTGGACGATAAACGCTACTATACGCGGGGCCAGCGAAGTGAAACCGCAGATTTACGAGGCCATATTTGAATGCCCCGACTGCAAGGCAAAAATAAATGTACCGCAGAGCGGTAAGATAGTCCAGAAACCTGCAGTGTGCGAGTGCGGGCGTCGCGGTGATTTCAACCTCATAGATAAGAAAATGTTTGATTTAAGATGGCTGAAGGCGCAGGAACCTTTTGAAGTTACAAGCGGCGAACAGCCCGGTGAGATAGGCCTAACGCTGAAAGAGGATCTTACAACGCCAAGGATGCAGAAAAAAACCGACCCCGGAAGCAATCTCGTAATAGTTGGCATAATAAAAGAAGTTCCGAAACACATCAAGGGCAAGCTGGGCACAAATATGGACATACTTCTGGAAGCTAATCACGTCGAGACAAGCCAAGTGGAATTCGAGGAGCTTGACATAACGCCTGAAGACGAAATGAAAATAAAAGAGCTGTCAGCAAACCCAAATATTTATGACCTGCTGCGCGCATCGATAGCGCCTGGTATATATGGCTTTGACGACATAAAGGACTCTGTAGTGATGCAACTTTTCGGCGGGCAGGTGCATGTGCTTCCGGATGGCAGTCGTGTCCGCGGAAATATTCATATTTTAATAACTGGCGACCCCGGGTGTCTTGTCGGAGATGAAAGGATAGTATTGGGGAATGGTTCGATAGTAAAAATGCAGGACATTGGAAAGGAACATCTGCAAAATATTAACGTCAGTATTTTGACAGGCGAAGGCGGGAAAAAAAGAGACCTCGCCACAGTTTTTCACTTTTATAAGAATCAGCCAGTAATGGAAGTGATTACTGAAAGCGGAAAGAGCATAAAGGGAACTTACAACCACCCTCTGCTGTGTTTACGTAACAACGGAAAGGGCATATTAAGGGAATGGAAACGTCTTGATAAAATAAAAATAGGCGACAAATTGGCTGTTGTCACGAGCATACCATGTACAATTACAAAGGAAATAAAAACAGGTTTCAAGCCAGTCCAGAGGAAATATGGGCCGAAATTCAAAGGAAAGTTGCCAAAATACTGCGATGAGAATCTGGCTGCCTTTATGGGCTATGCTTTGGGCGATGGATGGGTGGATAAGTATGAAGTAGGATTTTTGGTGGCCGAAGGTGAGATAGATATATTGGATAAATTGCTCGATATGTCTGAAGCCTTATTTTCAATCCGGCCAAGCGCAAAAAAGCGATTAATTAAGCCTAGTTTACTTGGAGAGAGAATGATTAACCGGAAACATGCACTGACGTATGCCTCTGTAAATTCAATGGACATAGCCGGCAACATGGGATTCATTAAAGCGAAACGCGTCCCTGATATTATTCTCAGATCGGGCAATAAGGTTGTAGCTTCATTTTTGAGATGGTTGTACGAGGCTGATGGCTGTGCATTTGACAAGGGCAGAGGCAGAAGGTCGGTAAGCCTCAAGTCGAGGAACAAAGAGCTATTGAGAGATGTCCAGATTTTATTGCTTCGTTTCGCCATTCATTCGCGGATAGTCGGAAATGAAAGCCTGATGATAAGGCGGGGCAAATCCATATTAAAATTTGCCAAACATATCGGATTTGTTTCAGAAAAGAAGCGTACAAAGATTGCCCAGCTTGCGAAATCTGCCAAAGAATTCGGACGCTTTAAGTCGCAAAGAAGCGAGCGCGTCGTCAAGATAATTAAACATGCGCCGGAAGATGTCTATGATATTGAAGTCCCAAAAACGCATAGATTTATTGCAAACGGCATAATATCACATAACACAGGAAAAACGCAGATGCTAAAACTGGTATCATCCATTGTCCCGCGCGGCCGTTACGTGTCAGGTACAGGAGCAAGTGGCGCTGGGTTAACGGCGACTGTAACTAAAAATGAGGCGCTCGGCACATGGATGCTTGAAGCGGGCGCGCTTATTTTATGCAACAAGGGTCTCATTGCAATCGACGAATTTGACAAGATGAACCGCGACGACCAGATTGCTATGCACGAAGCGACATCCGTCGAGACGGTAAGCATCGCAAAAGCCTCGATAGTCGCCACACTTCCCGCACAGACTGCCGTGCTCGCAGGCGCAAATCCAAAGCTTGGTAGATTCGATCCATACATGTCCATAGGCGAGCAGATACAGATTCCGGAGACGCTTTTGTCAAGATTCGATTTGAAATTCGCATTGCGCGACACGCCAAGCAGGATCGGCGACGAACAGCTTGCCGAGCACATAATTACTTCGCGCAAAAGACCCGATATCCTAACACCACCTATACCGCTCAATCTGCTTCGCAAGTACATAGCCTACGCCAAGCAGATAAAATCAATAGAATTGTCAGACGAGGCAGCAAACATGATCAAGAATTTCTATATAGACATGCGTAATCGCTATACAAGCGGTGACAGGCAACCTATCGCCATAACGCTGCGCCAATACGAGGCTCTATTAAGATTGGCCGAGGCGTCCGCGAAGGTGAGACTTGACACTGTTGTAGGAAAGCAGGACGCGGAAAGGGCGATAAAGCTTATGATGGCGTCCCTAATGCAGCTGGGATACGATGTTGAAACACAAACATTCGACGTCGATCGTCTGGAAGGCGGCGTAACATCAAGCAAGCGCAACAAGATGCTTCAGCTGCTAAAAATACTTGACGATCTGCAGAAAGAAACCAAGGAAGTAGCCGTCGACGATTTGAAAGCCGAGGCCGAGAATCAGGGAATAACAAACATCGACGAGATAATTGACAAGCTTCACAGGGAAGGCATGTTAATGTACCCGCGTCCCGGATTCCTGAGGAGAGTATTCTAACAAACGACATTCAAACGTAATGCACATTATCGACAGCTTCAGATTTAAATAAATACTAAGGAATTTTGAGAATAATAACCGAGACCGAAGGTCGAGTCAGCCCTTTCTTGGGGTGAGGTCTAGACCTTCTTTCGGGAAAGAAGGGATCGATATGGAAAAGAAAAGACTGACAAGCGTGAAGACCAGGATAAAATCCATCGTGTCCGGAAAATACGTACCGCAGGACGGAGTCAATCCCAACTGCGTTCTAAGCCTAGGCGGCATGCGATTGGCGCGTGTAAGATTGATGGCGACGGTGGTTGACAAGTTTCTGGCCGAGAGTGGAAAGTTTGCGTCTGTGACGATAGACGACGGCACTGATACAATACGCGTCAAAGTATTCAATGCAGTTGCCATGTTCGACAATATTGCCGTAGGCAGCGACATAGACCTGATAGCACGTGTCAAGGAATACCAGGGCGAGATATATATTATGCCGGAAATAATAACGGTTGTCGATGATCCAAACTTCCAGCTGCTGAGAGAACTGGAATTAAGATCGCAGGAGAAAACTTTTGAGGGCAAGAGAAAGATTATACTTGAGCACCAGAAACAGACTGCAGATATAAGCGAGCTCGAGCGTCTTATGCACGAACGCTTCGGCATCCAGCCTGAAGAGGTCGAAGCAGTATTGCAGACGCAGGAAGAGCCGATTCCTGATAAGAAAGATGAGGTGCTAAAGCTGATAGAGAAGATGGATGAAGGCAGCGGCTGCGACTACTCAGAGCTTATAGGCGCGTCAGGTCTGCCAGAGGATGTCATAGATGTTATAGTAAATGAGCTTCTATCAGACGGCGTTTGCTTCGAGCCAAGACCCGGCAAAATTAAAAAATTATAGTTCTTTGGTTAAGCTTTCTTCGTAAGAAAGGTTACAAGATAAAGAAGTTGTAAATTATTCGTATATGTCCTTACGCTTCTTTTTCTGTGTGTAATTTTCACCAGAATATGAAAAGTTTTCTGCACCTTTTTTACTTCCGTATAATGTTACATTTCTGGTATATCCGGACGTCTGTTTTTTATACTCACTTTTGATTTCTTCTTTTGGAGTGGTTTCTGGAGACCATGTAGTTAATATATTTCTGGAACGTTCTTCCTCTGATTCCATATGTTTAATCGCTTTTGACGAATCAAAGTTTATTTTTTCAAAAAGCGTCCTGAATTTCCACAATAATTCTTTTTTTTTCAAAGAAATAGCGTACAAAAATCCATCATAGCTACCAAAAAACAACGTATCACCTTGTATAACCGGGGTGGAAACTATGGCATCGTTGGTGCTGAATTTCCATAGGGACTCGCCTTTTTTGTTAATGCAATGAAGATTTCCATTTTTTGATGACTCATCCGTTTTAAAGCTGGATATGAAAATATTTTCTTTTGTTATTAACGGTGATGAGTGGCCAATTCTTTCTTTTGTTCCAAATTTCCATTGTAATTTGCTCTCCTGATTGACGGCATAAAGGTTCCCATCACTAGATCCGAAATATAAAATACCATTATCGAATTCAGGGCCGGAAGCAACGGGGCCATTAGTATGAAATTTCCATATAAAATTACCGGATTCGTCAACACAATACAACCCACCATCAAAACACCCAAAATATATTACAAATTCATTAGAAGTGTTATGCACCTGATTGCTCAAGGACCACAGCAAATTTCCCTCTTTATCGGTTATGCATGGGCAAGTCCACATGTTCCCTCCTGCCAAAAATTTCCACTCATTTTTGCCATTTTCATTTACGCAGTACAAATTATGATCGTGAGAGCCGAATATTATTTTATCATTTATTATGGCGGGTGTTGTCCGTATAGCATCTCCCGCCGAAAATTTCCAAAGAAGCTTACCGTCATGATTTAATGAGAATAATACACCGTTATCAGTACCGAATAATATCCTGTCATTGTCACATACGACAGAAGAGTTCATTATTCTCCCTTCAGCATTAAATCTCCAAAGAAGATTTCCGTTTAAGTCAATTGCGTATAAGAAACCATCACAAGATCCGGCATAGATAATATTTTTCCAGATTGCTGGTGTCGAATATACGGGGCCTTCCGTCTTAAATTTCCAGTCTATCTCCCCGTTTGTTTTTAGTGAATAAACAAAGTTATCCAGAGCTCCGAATATTAGCTTATCTTTGATAAGTTTCACAGAAGACGCTATACCCGCGCCGGTTACAATGACATTTTCTTGGCTCCAATAGTCACGCATAAAAGAAATATTAGGTCAAACTATTAGAATCCGAATGGCGACAAGTTCCTAAGGAAGAAGTACCAGAATAATGCCATGGCTGTGAAACCTATCGCGCCGAAGAGCAGCCTGTAGAATTTCTTGTCCATGCTGCCCCAGTCTTCTCTCACAGAGCCCGCAAAGACTTTCAGCACGCCCCTAATGGATTCAGATTTTGACATGATTATCAATTTGAATAACACTCAAAGAATATTAAAAGATAACCATAGATGGAACGTCCGTTCGTCTTCTATAAAGTAAGAAGTAGCAACGAAACTTTCCTTTGCTTACTTGTAGTCAAAAATTCCAAGGTCGAGGCAGATCTCCATTATGGACCAGCTCCATGTAACTGCTTCGAACGCTCTGATCAAATCACCTTTCTCAAGAAAATGCTTGGCATCGCTGATGTAAGCATCCACATTCTTCATCATGTCTTCCTTTGTATTGTCGACCAGAACAATCTCTTCCCTCTTTTCTTTGGCACGTGACAGCCATTTCTCCGTTTCTTCACGCAGTTCTTTTTCCAGTGTCATTCAAATTCTTCCCTTGGTTTACCTGTTTGACGTATTATATGTTGTATGACAAATACCGATACCTCTGAATGATGCGGCACCCATGTGGTTAGAACCTTATCTTGAAAAATTTTCTTGAACGTTATATGCTTGCCCGAACGCACCCTGACAAAGCCATTTGATTCTAATATTTGTATGACTCTATTTTGTTGCAGAGGACGAAGTCTTCCTGCCATGCAAAACACCCTCTGGCACATCTATCGGTATATTTGTTAAAGAAACAGACATTATGGACTCTATTTCTGGTTTGTGCGTATCAGGGTCCCTGAAATATTCGTTCATTAGGTCTTCCATATTTTCTTTGACTTCCTGTTGGGTCTTGCCTTGGGTTGCTATATCCAAAGTTGGACAGGATGCCACAAACCACTTACCCTCTTTTGCTATGAATATGGGGAGAGGAATTTTTACGCTTTTCATTTTATCACAATAATTCTATTAGAATGCATGTATTTGAAGTTCACTCATTGATAAATCCCCAGTGCTTCTTCTTCCTTGAAGTGCAGCCGTCCTGGAATTATTATTACCGCCGGCGTGCTCTCCAGATCGCTGTCGCCAGCCAGTTTTTCCATTGTGCCGTATTTTATTTTCTGGTTCCCGCCTAGCTGGCAGCATGCTACTATATTTGTATTCATGTCCAGCAGTTCGCCGGTTTCAATGAGAACTTCTATTCCGTCCTTGATAGTCATGTACCTTCCTTCCTCTTTGACGTCGAGCAGCACCAGTGTATGCAGCCCGGCCTTCCTGTTTTCTAAAATAACTTCGTACGGGCTGCTCGGCTTGAATGATTTTTCTATGAAAGTAAGTGTCGTCGTGCGCCCGAACTTGTATAGCTGCAGCCCCGTCTCGGCGACAGCTGTGTAGATGCTGGACGAATGGATAACCTGAGTTGAAACATTTTTCTGTTTCGCGTCTATCATTAGCTGCACGTGGGTAGTAGCGACAAGCGGATCGCCCGGCACGAGCAGGGCTATGTTATTGTTTTTTGCCTTGTCTGTAAGCATTTCGTCCTCGACGTCCGTCCGCTTTAGAATTTTTATTTTTTTCCCTGCCAGCTCTTCCAGTTTCTGCATATTGCCCAGCCATTTGTTAGTGTAGAACTCTGCATATATCTCATCGCATTTCTTCATGACATCTACAGCACGCAGCGAGAGGTCATTCTCATCCCACAA
>DATDXH010000091.1:0-17614 GCA_035289405.1 archaeon
TTGTGTGAGAAGATGGGACCCCAGATTCTACTCTACAACCGTCAATGAATCTAAGGTAGTACACCAAGATAGAACAGCATGGCAAAGAATCCCGCTACAATAATTACGGCAGCATATTTTTCTTCTGTTGTAAGATCCATATTAATAATTCGCCAAGCCGCTTTAAGAAGATTATTCAAATACGTCTTTTACATCGGGCTTGTGGTCTAGAACAGATCCCTTTCTTGTAAGAAAGGTCTCTGTATGCGAAGAGAAGCTTTGCTTCTCTTGCATCGCAGGAAGTCAAATTCCTGCAGATGTCCCAAAGAACACAGAGGCTTTAGCGAATATTAAGGGATGTGGAAATTGGTATGACGTTTGCCTCACATAAGCTTTCCAGAAAGCTTAACCAAAGCGGAAAGTTTAGAGGGAACGCAGAAGGTCGGCGGTTCGAATCCGCCCAAGCCCATTATGAAAAGTGATTACCCAGATGATTTAGGAGCAATTTCTACCTTTCACATTTTCTTGGTTGTGAGGTATATGATGCTCAGAGACAAACTAGGCATGGGCAGCATGGAGATAGATAAGGAAAAGAAGAAAATCGAGGCGGATCTGGAGACTAACATGGCCGCCGTCGCGGAAAACTACCTCAAGGACTCCAAGTTTTTTACCCTTTTCAATGCCTTACATAAAGGTAGCGATCCGGTTTCTATAGAGTACGAGGATATCAATAACGTACCGCTGGAAGAATTCAATAATTATGACATTGATGAAGATAAGTTTGTGGAGGCTGTGGGAATTCTGCACGATAATGAGCTCGCAAGAATAGAAGATGGAAAACTTTTTGTAGACAGGGTCTATTATGACGAATTCAAAGAATGGGCAAAAACCCATAAAGATTTTGTGGACTCCGCGATGGACTTGGCTTTGGAAGCAATAAAGATGAAATATACAATAAGATTAAATGGCATGACAGATATCGAGGATATTTTCAAGTTTGTCCAAAAGGATATTCTCGAATCTTTTAAAACCGAATTTCTGAATAAGAAAATCAAATTATTTTTTCTACCACCAGAAGTTAACGACGTTATGGCGTTTTATGACATACTAGAAACTATGTCCAAGTAATCCTACCATTCCAGAAAAAATGAGGCTATTTCAGTTCTATGACGTGCTCTGTGAACTCATCACCATTCCATAAGTGCTTGGTTGTCCTGTAGTGCCATTCTTTGCCGAGAAGAAATTCTACCTTAAATTTCATGTAAGTGTCATCAAGTCTGCGCGGGTCAACTTGACCTCTGAGATTCGGGAACGGGTCTGTATGGAACCTGTAAACCATTCTATCCTCGCTTACTTCAGGAAATTCGACACGAAGTCCGACTGACTTGTCACGCTTGCCAACTACTTTGACAAAGGTGTTGGTACTGCCTTTTGTAAAACCAATTGTAGTATAAGCCTTGCCTAGACTGCGTTCCATGACACGTCTCATAACGTCAAGGGCAAAGTCTTCACCCTTCTCTTCTTTCAGTACAAGAAAATAAGCCTCATGCACGGCAAAGAATGCGGCGTTGTAGGACATAATTAAGCTATCTATAAAACTCTTTTAAAGATTCTATCCAACTTAGACGCATGAAAGCAACTGCCATCGCTAACGCCAACATTGCGCTGATAAAATACTGGGGAAAGCGCAATAAGGATCTCATTCTACCGTTCAACAGCAGCATCTCTATGACATGCGATGGACTGCACTCGAAAACAACAGTAGAGTTTGGATACTTCGATAAGGATACTATCACAATAAATGACGAGGAACTCAAGAAGGATGAAAAAGATATAATGGGACACATAGACCGCATACGGAACATGGCCGGTATCAAGGAGAGAGCAAAGATTGTTTCAGAGTCGAATTTCCCCGTTGCTGCTGGATTAGCGAGTAGCGCTTCTGGGTTAGCAGCGTTAAGCCTGGCAGCAAGCAAAGCAGCTGGTCTGAACCTTAAAGATAAAGAATTATCAATACTTTCCCGCCTGGGTTCAGGATCCGCATCGCGTTCTATTTGCGAAGGATTTGCCGAATGGCACAAAGGCAGGCACGATGACGGCTCGGACAGTTTTGCGGAGTCGATAGCGCCGAAGGCGCACTGGCCGGAATTTCGCATGTTAGCATGCATAGTGAATGAGGGAAAAAAGCCGGTAGGCAGCCGCGCAGGAATGGCACAGACGGTCGCAACAAGCCCGTACTATCCGGGGTGGCTTAGTTCTGTTGAAGACGATCTGAACACTATGAGAAATGCAATAAAGAAAAAAGATTTCACGTTAGTGGGAAGCACAGCCGAGCACAATGCGCTGAAGATGCACGCGACAATGATAACAACAAAGCCTTCTATAATATACTGGACGCCAGCCACGATGGATGTTATGCAGTCTATAATGAGGTGGCGCGAAGAAGGTCTTGAGGGCTACTTCACAATGGACGCAGGACCCCAAGTCAAAGTTCTGTGCTTGGAAAAAGATCAGAAGGAATTTGAAAGACGCCTAAAGGAAATGGAATGTATTTTCCGTACAATAGTATGCAAGCCGGGCGACGGTGCTAAAATAGTTAGCGATCATTTATTCTGATTATGACAGTTTACGCATTCGATTTCGACGGTGTTTTAGTTGAAAACCATAGGGAATTACCATATTTCACACGTCTTGCATGGGAAAAGATAACAAAAAGGAAATTTAGAGTAAAAGACTCGGACGTGATGAAATTCGGATCCTATACGAACAAAGCACCCGACATTTATGGTCTTATTTTACTTCTGGAAAAAAGAAGCGATATAACAAGAGATAAAGTAAAAGAAGCTACACTCTCAGACTGGAAAAATGCAGAAGGATTTGCCAATGCCTTTTATTCTGAACGGCATAAAATGCAGGTAAAAGAGACTAAAAAATGGCTTAGTTTTTACAATAAAATCGATTTTGCAATAAAGCTGTTAAATGGACTTGCTGAAAATAATAAGGTTTACATAGTCAGCAGTAAAGACAAAAAAACAATATCAAGACTAGTTAAACATTTTGGCATAAAAATTAACCCCAAGAACATCCTGGCTAAAGAGATCTCATTTGACAAAGCACGCCATATGGACATAATTAGAAAACTTGAGGGGGTAGATTACAAAGATATAGTGTTCATCGACGATGCCATAGAACATCTAAAACCACTAGCCAAAAAGGGCGTTGAGGTATTTCTCGCATCATGGGGCTATGCAAGAAAAGATGACATAAAAGAAGCAGAAAAATTGGGCATACAAGTTTTAACTAAGGAAAATATTGGAAAGATGACAAACGTCGAATACTTCGACGTTGTTGACGAAAAGGATAATGTTATAGGTAAAGCTACGCGCGACGAGTGTCATACAAAGGGATTGGTGCACCGTGCTATTCATGTTATAATTCTGAATTCTAAAGGCGAAATATTGCTACAGAAACGAAGCATGAAGAAGGACCTCTATCCTGGCTGGTGGATTGACGGCGTTTCAGGTCATGTGGACTCTGGAGAAACATACGAAGAGACCGTAAAGCGCGAGATGATGGAAGAAATAGGGGTAAATGTAAAAGTAGAGGAGCTGTTCAAAATAAAGAAAAGCTGGAGAGGTATGGGAAAAATTGATAAAGAATTTATAAAAGTATATTTAGGTGAAAGCGACGGCCCGTTTAAGTTTCACAAAGATGAAGTCGAATCTCTTACTTTCTTCAAGCCAAAAGAAGTGATAAAAATGGCCAAGAAAAAGAACATGACACCAACAACCGTCAAGATCTTTAATGAAATCAAGAAGCGTCCTGAACTCTTAAAAAGGTTTGGGTTATCTTAGTTGCATGGTATCTGTATCAGCACCTGCAAAGGTACATTTGATCGGTGAACATGCTGTCGTATATGGTCATCCAGCCATAATAGCTGCCGTTGGCAGACGTATTTATGTGGATGTAAATGAGTCAGATAGGGTAGTATGGCAAGATGAAAGGTTTAGGTCTAGAAGAGAGTGGAGTATTGATGAGGTTCTTGATGCCGCTAGAACTGCGAAAATATACCTTGACAAGGGAGTGACTGCTGGAAATTATTCCGAACTTCTTTCTTGGTCAAAGGATGGCGGAACATATAATTCTTATTGGAAAGCTCTATTAGGAACTGCATTGAATATGACAGGGGCTGATTCCGGTGTATCGGTTCATGTAACAAAATGTGACATTCCTACAGGTTCAGGTCTTGGATCTTCATCAGCAGCGGCAGTTGCGATCGCAAAAGGTGTGGGAGAGGCGTATCAAAAAGATTTGAGCTTAGAACAGGTCAATGCAGTTGCATACGAATGTGAAAGACTTGCACATGGTACACCAAGCGGCGGCGATAACACAACTTCTTGCTATGGAGGTCTTGTTTGGTTCCAGAAAGCACAGCCCAAAAATGTTATAATTTCATTAAGAAAGGAAATTCCCCATAAATTAGATAATTTTGTTTTTGCCTATACAAAACAACCTGAAAAGACTACTGGCGAGCTTGTACAGATGGTAAGGAACATACCGGAAGCAGAACGTGAGCCGAAGATGCAAGAAATAGAAAAACTAACACATGAAATGAAAGAAGTTTTAAAGAGACGAGATTATGAACGTATGAAAGACATAATGAATAGAACTAATGATTTACTTTCTTCTTTTGGACTATCAGTTCCCGAGACGGATGCAATATACAGAAAAGTAACATCTCTTGGCGGCGCGGCAAAGATGTGTGGTGCCTGCGGTGGTGGAGTTATGCTAGCATGGCACGAAAGACCACAAGAAATTGTTAGAGCCATAAAGAGTTTAGGCTTTGAACCTTTCGAAGCTGATTTGGCCGTCGAGGGCGTCCGAGTAGAAAATTAAGCAGCAGTTGCAGAAATAATAACAACTGGATAATCAATTTTAATTAACCCGTCTTCTTGCCTTATATTTAGAGATTTTCTAGCTGTTTCCGGTGCTGCTAAAAGGAAAGCATTCATTTTTTCTAGATCCTGTGGGGTCATTTGGTTTGACTTCACCCAATCCGCTGTCACAACGTAAGATATATGACGTCTTGTTGCACGTGGAACAAAACCACCTTCACGAATCATAGTTTTCCAATCGTCAAATGTAGGTATGTGCGGTTCATTTCCTTCCAAACCTGTATATTTGTGTTTTTCACGTCTTTCATACTGCATAAACTCGTATGCTTTAGGCGGTGCTTCCATATCTGTTAGGACGAAAATTCCTGATACCTTTAGTACATCTTTAAACTTTCTAAATATTCTCAGCTGATCATCTCTAGGATAATTTTTTACTCCGAAACGTGCGTATACACGATCGAAACTTTGTGGTTCATATGGCAACTCAAGAACACTAGCAACTTGTGCATCATTTCCTTCTTGCCTGAGTGCTTCTATTTTCTTTGCGGCAAGATCAACATAATGCACTGTATGACTAATTTCAGCGGCTGTTAGTCTTTTTGACATTTCTTTGCCAACTAGGCCTGCGCCACACATTGCATCAAGAACTTCAACTGGACCCGGTCGCACAAACTCGCCCAGTGCGTACATGTCGTCGTAGAGCGGCTGACTAGAGTATATTCCGGGACCACTAGTAAATGCAACTTGATCATAGTGATGTCCAATTGTCGTATCATCTGACATATTGAGCCTATAAACAAAACCTATATAAGCATTCAAAAAATAGGCTTTTTGTGACGTTAATTTTATGACAATTCATTATACGGCGCCGGGCAAATTATTCATATCAGGCGAATGGGCCATTCTGGAGATCGGCAACCTAGGTCTGGTAGCCGCTGTAAACAACCGCGTTCGTGTTTCTATTGATTCTGCTAAGGAGACCAGCGTAACGGCCGAGGAATTTGGTATACGGAACGCTAAAGCTGCCTATGATGGCGGCAAGATTGTTTTTAGCGGCATCGACGACAAGCAAAAGGAAACGCTGAAACTAATTGGCGAAGCCCTGTCAGTATCTATAAGGTATTTGGAAGAGCACAAAATCAAGGCAAAGAGTTTTCATTTGGCCACGAACAGCAGCGACACGCAGTTTCAGGTTGGCGACCAGCTGAAGAAGGTTGGTTTCGGCTCTTCTGCAGCAGTAGTCGTAGCAACGGTGGCAGCTGTTCTTGATTTTCACGATTACAAAGCAACAAAAGAGGAAATATACAAGCTTTCTACGATCGCCCACTACTATGCACAAGGCAAGGTCGGCAGCGCTTTTGACGTCGCCGCATCCACGTACGGAGGACTTTTCGTTTATAGCCGCTTTGATCCCGAGTGGCTGACAAAAAAGATAGAGGCAGGCGAAAAATTGGCTTATATCATAAAAACCAAGTGGCCAAGTTTGATTATAGAAGAGTTGGGCGTGCCAAACGACTTCCGCTTGCTCGTGGGCTGGACCGGCGACTCAGCATCAACCAGCGCCGCGATAAAGCAGATGAACGAATTCAAAGCCAAAAACAAGGACGAATATTATGATCTTTTCAACAACATAGGCCGCATCGCAAAGAAAGCAATAGAGAATTTTAAAACAGGCGATAAAGAATCGTTCTTGTCATGCTTAACAGAAAATGAACAAGCACTTTCCGACCTTGGCCAGGCAAGCGGCGTCAATATAGAAACGCCGGAACTCAAGAAACTGGCTGATATAGCCGCTGACTATGGTGCTGCCGGCAAGTTGAGCGGAGCAGGCGGCGGTGACTGCGGTATTGCGATATGCTTTGACGAGGTCGTCGCAAATAATGTTACTGCCGCTTGGGAGGACGAAGGTTTGATACCGCTTGATGTTACAATAGACAGACAAGGCGTTATGAAAGAATAGATTATAGGTTTGTTTTTAACCTTTTCCGCTAATTTTACGAAATGGAACAGGTCGTATTAGTCGATAATGAGGATAACGATATAGGTCTAAAGGAAAAGATGGAAGCGCACAAGAATCCAGTACCTTTACATAGAGCGATTTCTGTGATCATTCTAAACAATAAAGACGAAATGCTTATTACAAAACGTGCTTCTACCAAGAAAACATGGCATGATTTCTGGTCTAATACCTGCTGCTCTCACCCTAGAAAAGGCGAAACTCCCGAGGCAGCCGCAAAACGACGCATGCAGGAAGAGCTCGGTTTTTCATGCGACCTTGACTTCTTATTCAAATTCACTTACGAAGCAAAATTTAACAATGAGTGGGGCGAGCACGAATTGGACCACATTTTTCTTGGCTACTACGACGGCCCCGTGCACGCGAATGCAGAGGAAATAGGCGACCATAAATTTGTCGATATAGAAGAGCTAAAACACGACATGGAAAAACACCCTGAGAAATATACACCATGGTTTAAGCTCATGTTCAAGCGCGTAATGTACCATATTGGGAGGGTATAGATTTATAAACTTAACTTTACACATATAAACTAATATGGACATATATAAAATCAATTTTACAGTGCTACAGCAGGAAATCCTTAGGTTCCTTTTCATCAGGCCCGGCACGACTTTTACAGAACGCTCTCTTGCAAAAAACCTGAAAGTATCCCCGACAGCTGTTTCTAATGCTATCGAGATCCTGAAACGACAGGAACTTATAATTGTAAAAAAAGACGAAGAATCAGGCAGGCTGTCAATAAGCCTCAACAGGGACAACGACCGAATCTTTTCAATGAAGAGGGTAGAAAACCTTCGGTTTATTTACGAGTCTGGATTTGCTGATTATATTTCAGAAAAATTCCCCGGCTGTACAGTAATAGTGTTCGGTAGCTACTCATTCGGCGAAGACACTAAAGGTTCTGATATAGATATAGCTGTAATAGGCTCGTCAAAAAAAACGCTGGATACGGAAAAATTCAATAAAATTCTTGAAAGAAACATATCTCTCAACTTCTACGACAGCCTTGGCGAAATAAAAAAACCCCTAAAGGAAAATATACTGAATGGCATTGTGATAAATGGCGGCATACAATTATGAAACCCCTAAGAAAATTCGAAGATTTCTTGAAGGAAGGCATTGTAAAAAAACAAAGGATTGATGTTTCAAGGGCTGCAGACCTCGTTCAGGAAGCTGAGAAGAGAAGACAATTCATAAAGGATATGGAAGAAAAGATAGTGGTGAGCGATGCTAATGCAAATTATTTTGTTGAAAACATTTACGACACGATAATGGAACTCATAAGGGCAAAGATGTTCTTAGACGGATTCAAGGCGGCTGGTTTATCGGCTCATGAGGCGGAAGTTTCCTACCTAAGAAAATTGAAATTTTCAGAAGCAGATATAAGATTCTCGAATGAGCTAAGGTACTATAGGAATGGAGTGGTCTATTACGGTAAAAGCATGAACGCAGAATACGCAAATAAAGTATTGAAATTCCTCAATGAAAAATATTCACACCTTATGAATATTGCAACTCCAAAAAAACAAAACAGTCAAAGCAATTAAAGTCTACTCAGGCCTTTTCATTATCGTTGTTAGGTAGCCGACTACCCTGTTCCTCATTCTCTTATTCTCTATTAGTCCAAGTCCCTTTACGACTCCCTTGTTCTTTTCGAAATCGACAGTTAGCTTGTCCTTATACGCATTCTTGATCTGGAATGCCGCATGCTTGATATCCTTTGTTCTTATGTTACCCATGTCATTTCAGTTATTCAAAACCCTTTTATAGCTTCTTCATCTCAATTCTAACTATGTCGAACGTGGAAACTTCCTCTTTGGTTAAGCTTTCTGATGGGAATAGGAGAAAGGTTATATGAAAGCGCTTGTGGCCAGGTCACCTATCGGCATGTTTGCATTCTCCGAGAACGGACAATTGCTTTACTACAAGATCTTTTCAAAGAACGCCATAGAGAAATTCACTTCAAAAGAGGTGGACAAGGACTTCACTGCTAATTTATCGGGCTATCAGATAGTAGAGAGCGATTTAGCGTATGCAATGTTGCGGAAGAGCTTCAGGGAGTTCGCAAAAAGCCTGGGCAGCATGACAGATACTGAACTTAACGAATTTCTATCATCGTTTTCTGTTGCCCTTTCCAAGCGGCGCCTTCAGGGCTTCATAGGGCGCGACCGTCTCGTAGTTCAATCTATACGCACTCTTGACGATCTGGCAAGATCCATTAACGTCTTTGCAGAGAGGCTTTACGAGTGGTATTCTTTGCACTATCCAGAAATGAAAAATGTAAATGTAGTTGACCTGGTAGCCAAGTACGGTCGCCGCGATAACATATCAGATTTCCGTGGCAGTGTAGGCGTCGATCTTACCGACGAAGACGAAATAGTTTTGAAGGAATTTGCCTCGACAATAAAGCACCTCGAATTACAGAAAAAAAGAATGGAAAGATATGTATCTTCTGCGGTAATTGATATAGCTCCTAATTTTTCGTCGCTTATAGATCCTTTGCTTGCCGCACGTCTTATTGCAGCCGCCGGTTCGCTTGAAAAGATAGCAAGGATGCCCGCCCCGACTATACAGCTTCTTGGCGCGGAGAAAGCGTTGTTCCGTCATCTAAAGCAGCACGGAAAGAGCCCGAAATACGGTGTAATATACAACTCTTCGCTGATACAGAATGCGCCTCTTGAGCATAAGGGCAAGGTCGCTCGCATACTCTCTTCTAAGTTGATGCTGGCCGCGCGCATAGATTACTACTCAGGCCGCAACGAAAGCGAAAAAATGAAGCGTGAAATGAAAGAGGACCTGGAAAGGGTGGGACGATGAAAGAAATATTCAACGGAGTTTTCAGGGACGGCAACAGGCTTTACACAATAAACCTTATGCCCGGAAAAAAAGTATACGGCGAGCGGTTAGTTGAAAAACAGACAGACGCACAACAGAAAGACGCCAAAGGCGTCATGCGGCCCGGCGTCATACAGTTACGAGAGTGGGATCCAACGCGCAGCAAATTAGGTGCGGCGATAATGAACGGTCTCAAGGAGAATATTGAAAAAGGTTCTATAATTTTATATCTAGGTGCTTCCACAGGCACGACGATTTCTCATGTCAGTGATATGGTTGGACGCGAAGGGTTTGTATACGGCATAGAATTCGCCGAGCGTGTTTTACGTTCGCTTACCGAACTTTCCAACGAGAGGAAAAACTTGGCTGCATTGATGGCCGACGCGCGCAAACCGGACGAATACAGGTGGATAGAAGAATGCGACGCCGTTATTGTTGACGTGGCCCAGCCAGACCAGACTCAAATTGCTTTGAGAAACTGCGTATTTCTGAAAAAAGGTGGCCTGCTTTTGATCTCCATAAAATCCCAGAGCATTGACGTAACAAAAAAACCTAGAGAAATTTATGAGCAGGAAAAATTGAAAGTCGAACAAGCCGGAATGAAAGTATTGCAGCTCATAGACCTTGAGCCTTATGAGGATAAACACTGCATGATAGTCGCAAGAAAAGAATAACTATAATGTTATTTCGTATATGGAAACAAGCCCCTGCTGCAAACCTTCCTTTATGTCTTTTCTTAATACTTCTTTTATTTTGTAATCATGTTTAGGACCCTGAAGTTCCGGATTATTTGTTTCTCCTGCCAAATGAAAAAAATGGCATTACAATAGTTCCATTTTTATTCAGATGCAATTTCGCCTGGTCGAAAAATCTATGTATTATAGTTTTTCCTCCAAGCATCTCTATTGCGGCTTCTTCTCCACTCTTGTATATGTCCCCAAAGAACGGATGATTGAAGACTATGATATCAAAAGACACTTCAATATTTTCAAACAAATCACTCTCAAAAACTGTACATTGGTTTTCTAATTCATATTTTTTGATGTTTTCTTTTGAGTTTGCAACCGCATCCTTTGATACGTCAGATAGGACAACTTTTTTAGAACCAAATATGGCCATTACTACACCTTGTATTCCGCTTCCACATCCCATATCTAATGCTGATTTATTCCTGTAAAGACCCTGATTAGAATATAACCATCTCGCCAACTGGATAGACGTCATTATTTCAGGACGCATTACTTTTGGATAAACAACAAAATTTTTCCGTCTAAATTTATATCAACGCTGTATTTTGCATGCTTATGGGCTTCTAATTGATTTCTTACCTGATTCCTTTGTTCATCTGTCAATTCAGACATAGATTAACCTTTGTTAACGATTTTTACCAACGTGTCCCGGAACTTGTCCCATTCGTCAGCAGGCACCGTTGCGCCCGCCGCAGCCTCGTGGCCCCCGCCGGAGCCGCCTACTATTTTAGCCGCACGTTGCATTGCATTGCCTGCGTTTATATTTTTTGCTTGGTTGCGTGCCGACACTTTCACTCGGCCGCCTTTCCTTTCGTATATCAGAACCAGATTATTTTTGAACTTCTCGCTTACCTTTGTAGAGAGGGCAGACGCAAGGTTGAATTTTGATTTTATATTGTAGAAAACTATTTTCCCAACTTTTTCTGCGTTATTATCAGCGTCCTCTACAAGAGACACCATCTCCTGCTTTATTGTATTATAAGACTCCTCCATCTTCTCTCCATTTTTAGTTTTTTCCAAACCCTCAAAAGTTGAAGTTTCGAATATGTTTACCATCTGCTCGCATGAGAGCGCGTTTGTTGCGCGTGTTGACGATATCATGTCGGCTATCCTTCCCAGCTTCGTTTCGTAAAGTGGCTCCTCTAAGTCATACTTCTCTTTCAGGAGCTTGACAACGTCCTTTGAGTCATTGAGGTTGTAGTCGGATACCATGCCGACACCCGCCACCCACAACCACTCAGCCATGTCGGTTATCTTAGAGCATATCTTGTACACGCAGTAGGAGGTTGATTTGTAAATGTCGTGCTGTTCCATACGCGGATTGTAGTGCACGATGTTGTGTGTGTTCATGTTCTTGAAAACCTGATGATGGTCTATTATCAGAATGTCGCATATGCCGCCCAGCTTCTTCAATATATTTTGTTGCTGGTCGGCCGCTATGTCGAGGATTATCATCTTGTGCGGCACACCAGTCTGCACACGCTGTATTATGTTCTTATCCATCGGCATGGGCTGTGATATTAAATAAGGTTTCTTCTTTCCGGAACTTTCAAGAAACTTATTGAGCAGCACACAGGAGCAGATGCCGTCGCCGTCGTTGTTGAATATTATGACTATCTCGTCTTTCTCAGTTATATTGTTTAGAAAATCAATTGCTTTTTTCATATTAATCAAAACTAATTTCTGGAAAGAATGCTTATAAGCGAAGGAACAAAGTCTAGGACGGTAATTATTCAAACTTTATAAAAAACTGGTTTTATACGTAACAATACCATCTTTCTTGACATGGTTTGTGGCGTGTGTGCAAAGAACAAAGTTCTTTGACATGCCAAACAGCTTCGCTGTTTGAGCATAAGAACCACCGTAATAATGTGGCTCATAAACTTCAAGATGCCACTGGTCTATTGACCATTGGTTCTTCACATCACCGTTCGTGTATATTTTTCTCTAATGCCTCTACCTTGAAGTTTACCGTCTCTTCTTCAAGCGTTGCACGCCCCGTTGGATCCGTTATCGGACCGAAGTGAATTTCCTTTGCCCCCACCTTGTGTTTTATTTCCTTCTCGTATTCTTTCATCATCTCATTGTCCATGTAGAGTATTATATTGTCGTTTACAGTGAGATTAAACTTCTTTCTTTGCGACTGTATTTCACGTAAAAGCTCCCTGAATAGGCCTTCTTCCTTGAGTATTTTCTTACTTACGTGCAAAATGCCCTTGGAGAACTGCTTTGAGTAACCGTCTTTGGATGGGCCGATAGAAACGTTCTTTGTATTCATCATACCTTTCAGGACGTTCTCGAAAGTTATTATGGCGTTCTTTACAGTCTCGTCGTCGCTCTCGACATAAACGCTTTCTACGGGCCACCTTACTTTAACATTGTTTTCCTTTCTTATGGCGTTAGACATTTCTATTAGTTCCTTGACTACTTCCATTTCCTTTTCTATTTGTGCATTGATTAGTTTCTTCATGGGCTTTGGCCATTTGCACAGGTGCACGCTCTCCTCTTTTTTATCGAGCTGGCTATATGCATGCTCCGCAAAGAACGGACACAACGGTGCGAGCAGCCTGGTTGTTATTCTTGCAACTTCGTTCAATGCATAAAGTGCCGCTGCCTTGTCCTGCCCTTCGTAAGTCGGCCATGCTCTGTCACGAACCATCTTTATGTAAACCCTTGAAAAATCGTTGATTATGAAATCAGTAAGAGCGTTCGTAGCCTTGTGGACGTTGTAAGTCTTGAAATGTTTTGTGGCCTCGTCTATTGTATTGCTCAGGCGTGAAAGTATCCACATATCTTCAGGTTCGAGTTTCTTGACTTTTTTCGCTTTCGGCGCGTATGTATTGACGTAGTTGTATGTATTTTCTATTACAGTGAAAGACTTTGCTATATTCTCGACGTCTATCCATTTGAAATAGAAATCATCCCAAGGCGCTGATGAAAGCAGGTAAAGCCGCAGCACGTCACGCCCATATTTGTTTATTATTTCGTCAGGAGCCACAATGTTGCCTTTGCTCTTCGACATCTTCGAGCCATGCGCATCCAGCACAAAACCATGGAACAAAATATCCTTGAAAGGAGCCTTGCCAAATGTTATTACGCTTGTTATGAGCTGTGAGTTCCACCAGCCGCGTATCTGGTCAGGGCCTTCTATGTTTAGGTCGGCGGGCCACATTTTATCAAAGAGTTCCTTGTTCTTCGGATATCCCAGTGGTGCCCAGCTTGCCAGTCCAGAATCAAACCAAACGTCAAGTACGTCTTGTATCCGTTTCATGCTCAAGCCACATTTACATTGCAGTTTTATTTCATCAATGTAAGGTCTGTGAAGGTCTTTTGGTTTGGTTGGTAGTTCGTCAGTCGAACCTACCACCCTGATCTCACCGCATTCGCACGTCCATATAGGAAGCGGTATGCCCCAGTAACGCTGACGTGACACAGGCCAGTCACCGAGACTTTCCAGCCAGTTCTTGAAACGCTGACCGGCCCATTCAGGGTGCCAGTTTACTTTATTATTTTCTTTTAGCAACTCCTTCCGTATCTGCGTTACTTTGAAGAACCACTGCGTTACAGCCATCTCGAGCAGCGGCGAATTGCACCGCCAGCACATTGGGTAATCGTGAGTTATTCGCTCCTCATGGAAGAGCATGTTATTTTCTTTCATTATTTGTATTATTTCCTTGTCGGCGTCCTTGACGTATTTTCCTGCGACAGGCCCGCATTCCTCGTTGAATGTGCCGTTTAATTTTACTGGTGATATTATTGACATCCCGTTTTCTATTCCGACCTTGTAGTCTTCCTGCCCGTGACCAGGCGCACTGTGCACCAGGCCTGTGCCGCTCTCCATATCTACATACTGCTCCGATAGCACAACGCGATGCTTTACAGGCTCCTGGAATTTGAATATGTGCCTGAGCGGATGTTCGTATTCAAGATCCTTGAGGGTCTTGCCTTTCATATTTTTTACTATCTTGTAATCCGTGACATTGGCAGCCTTCATAACACTCTCGACCAACTGCTTCGCAATTATTAACTTCTCTCCATTTACTTCAGCAACAACATAATCTGCCGAAGGCTTTGCCATTATTCCTGCGTTGGAAGGAAGCGTCCACGGCGTTGTTGTCCATATGAGCAGGAACGTTCCGGGTTCGCCTGTTATCGGGAACTTCACATAGATCGAGGGATCACTTACCTTTGTGTATTCTATTTCGTTGTAAGCAACGGCAGTGGCACAATGTGGACAGACATTCACCGGATAGAAACCCCGGTAGAGCAGACCTTTGTCATACGCTATCTTGAACGTGGCCCACGCGCTCTCTATGTACTCGTTCGTCAATGTCAGGTACGGCCGCGACCAGTCCATCCAAACACCCAAATCAGCAAATTGCCTGTTCATGATGTCTATGTACTTTGTCGCGAATTTTTTGCACTCGTGCGTGAACTTTTCTATGCCCAGTTTTTCAATATCATTTTTTGATTTTATTTGCGCAGCTTTTTCGACCTTGTTCTCTATAGGAAGCCCGTGCGTGTCGTAGCCGGGCTGGTCCCACACGTTGAAACCCATCATGCGCCAGAATCGTATGTATACGTCCTTGAGTATCTTGTTCCATGCGGTTCCCATATGTATGTTGCCCGTGGCGTAAGGCGGCCCGTCCATGAAGTAGAATTTCTTGCCCTTTTTGCTAATTTTACCATATATGTTATGGCTTTCCCAGAACCGCTTTATTTCTTCTTCCTGATCTTTTTTCATATCATCACAATATAATTAGGATTCTCTTCTATGCATTGCCCGTGCCGTATCCCTTACGCTTGTTAGTTTACAGCTCCCATCATCACGTGGAACAGCTCTACATTCATATTTGCCTATCATCACATAAAGAATCCGTGACGTGGGATCTGGATCTCTATTGTGTGCAAGAGGAAATGTACCTAGTAAAGTACCTCCTACACCATAAATATGTCTTTTCTTCCCCTTACATAATCCGAAGAACCTGGCATTTTATTCACTTTTACCTAGGTTTGTACCCGCAAATTTTTATCAAGAAATGCAGGTAGAACTATGGCTAAATCAGCATATAATCCCGATTATGGTTTGATTTAGCCTCTGCATAGAAGGTCATTTGAATGGAGAATTTATAAGCTTTTTAGACATCATTGGATTATGGAATGCGAGCTCTGTGGCCGCAATGCGCAGCTGACAAAGGCAGAGATAGAAGGCACTATTCTTTCCGTTTGCGACTCATGCCTAAGGCTTGGCAGGCAGGTCGAATTCACAGTTGAAATGCCCACGAAGACAAAGCGCGAAATCGGCACGTCGTCAATAAACCCTGATTTCGCGAGCATGATAAAAAAGGCAAGGTCGAGTCAGAATTTTTCAATAGATCAGTTGGCATCGAAAATAAGCGAAAAAGTTTCCGTACTTGATAGGGTCGAGAAGGGCATGCGTCCTACAGACATGCTCGCAAAGAAGCTCGAGAAGGCGCTGAAAATCAAGCTGCTTGGATTTGAAGAATAGATCCCACTTCTTTAATAAGTGTTTCTAATAGAATAGGATTTCAGAGATGGCAGCTATGGTGTAGACGTTTTTTCAAAAGAAAAAGCGGCAAAACTTGGTAGCATATGGGCCTGTGGAGCCTCTAGGGCGGGTTCAAATCCCGCTAGCTGCCCTTTTTTTATTTTTATAGAATCTTTTCGAAATACCAGAGAACTTTTCCGTTCTTGAACTCGTCTTCTTTATCCTTATTTTCTACGTGTATGAATTTATTTCGTATGTAAAATTCGACTCCCTTTTTGTTGTATTTATTACAAAAAGTGTGGTATTTTTTGCAGCTTTTGTCCCGAAGAAAGTTTTCACAACTTACCAAAAGCTGTTTGGCTATGCCTTGGCCCATGTAATCCAAATCTAGATATAATTTAAGTAATTCTGCCTCGCCGTCTTGGTTTTCTTCTGTGACATGGCAAAAACCTGTTATTTTCCCATTTAGCTCTGCAATTGCAAAGAAATCAATGCCACTCTCGACCCTATTGAAAGAAAACGTCAAGCTACTGTCAGAGTAGTATTCGTTTACAATACTCTTTAATGCCTCTTTGGGCAAATGCCCATATGCAAAAAGCCAGCCTTTTAGTGCAATCTCATGAACTCTTGAAAAGTCCTTTTTTTCTATCTGCCTTATTAAAAAGTTCATTATTCTACTGACTATTCTACCCTTTTAATGATATGCCAGCCGAACTCGGTTTTTACCGGAGCAGAGAGCTGTCCTTTCTCTAAAGCAAAAGCAACCTTCTCAAAAGGCTTTACCATCTGGCCCCTTCCGAATGCGCCAAGGTCGCCGCCTTTCTTACGTGACGGGCACAGAGATTTCATTTCTGCGAGCAGGTTGAATTTAGCGCCGTCTATTAGATCTTCGTATATCTCCTTTGCTTCCTGCTCCGTCTTCACTAGTATATGCGAGCATCTGATTTGGTTCATGATTTTTTCTATAAACAAAACCCTTATAAAGTCTTGATTTATTGTCTTTGTATGATAAAGGCAAAAACCCATGCAACCTCTGACATAAACAGACGAGGTCTTCACGACTTCAACTCAAATGAACTCAGGTACAGATTATTTGACGAAGGGCCTGAAAATGTGATATGTTATGTTCGACCTGAGAGTGGTATGCGTAACGGACTGTATTTCATGGAAGCAGAGACACCTTGGTCAGCACTGAGAAATGATCCGGTAAAAGGCGAACTCAGGGTTTATGTTTGGAAAGCTAAAGGTAGGAACCCATTTCTTTGTGACACTCATCAGGTTGGGGCTATTCAGGACGCAGACTTACCTTCTGATATTGTGGCGTTCATGAGACTCGCCTACGAACACAAGAAAAAGCATTGTGTAGTTCTTGACAAGGCAAGTATAGACACTCTAGGTTTGCAGCCCGTCGAGTAAAGCGTCCCACAGGAGCTTAAACAGAAATCAGCTAAACAGGCTCTATTATAATTCGGTTTTTTTCCACGATTAAATTGACTTCTTTGCCGCTTTTCAGTTTCATCTGATTCTCTACAGATTTGGGTATTCTTATCACAAGAGAGCCGCCTATTTCTCCTATCTTCCTTGTTACAACGGTTTTTATGGCTTTTTCCTTCTTGCGGAGCGCTTC